>CADCOU010000303.1 GCA_902803155.1 uncultured Lachnospiraceae bacterium
ACGCAGGCAACGAGTTCAAGCTCGGAGACGAGGAGTATATCCTCTGCAAGATGAGTGATCTTCTGGCAAAGGTTGAGTAAGAGACAGAACAGACAGGAGGAAAAGAGACATGGCTAAGGAATTAAAGTACGGCGATGAGGCGAGAGAAGCCCTTCGCATCGGTGTTGATAAACTTGCAGATACCGTCCGCGTGACACTAGGCCCGAAGGGCAGGAATGTAGTTCTGGACAAGACCTACGGATCTCCGGTCATTACCAATGACGGCGTTACGATCGCAAAAGAGATCGAGCTGGAAGACGCATTTGAAAACATGGGCGCACAGCTGATCCGTGAAGTCGCTTCCAAGACCAATGATGTCGCCGGTGACGGAACAACCACCGCTACTGTTCTGGCACAGGCCATGGTGCATGAAGGCATGAAGAACCTGGCAGCAGGCGCTAACCCGATCGTGCTCCGCAAGGGTATGCAGAAGGCAACGGATGCTGTTGTCGAGGCAATCAAGGACGCAAGCCAGAAGGTCAAGGGCAAAGAGCAGATCGCGAAGGTTGCAGCTGTATCTTCCAGCAGCGAAGAAGTCGGAGAAATGGTTGCCGACGCGATGGAAAAGGTTTCCAAGGACGGCGTCATCACGGTCGAAGAGTCCAAGACTATGAAGACCGAGCTCGACCTGGTCGAAGGAATGCAGTTTGACCGCGGATATATGTCTGCATATTTTGCAACCGATACCGAGAAGATGGAAGCGGCGCTGGATGATCCGTTCATCCTGATCACCGACAAGAAGATCAGCAATATCCAGGATCTTCTGCCACTTCTGGAGCAGATCGTCCAGTCCGGCAAGAAGCTTCTCATCATCGCTGAGGATGTCGAGGGCGAAGCGCTTACCACTCTGATCCTGAACAAACTGCGCGGAACATTCTCCGTTGTTGCGGTCAAGGCTCCGGGCTATGGCGACAGAAGGAAAGACATGCTGCAGGATATCGCGATCCTGACAGGCGGAACCGTGATCTCCGACGAAGTCGGCCTTGAACTTAAGAGTGCAACGATCGACATGCTCGGACAGGCGAAGAGCGTTAAGGTTACCAAAGAGAATACCATCATTGTTGACGGTATGGGCAAGAAGGATGCTATCAGCCAGAGAACAGAGCAGCTGAAGGCTCAGATCGAGGAGACCAAGTCTTCCTTCGATAAGGAGAAGCTGCAGGAAAGACTTGCGAAGCTGGCAGGCGGAGTCGCGGTTATCCGTGTCGGTGCTGCTACCGAGACTGAGATGAAGGAAGCGAAGTTCCGTATGGAAGATGCCCTGAACGCTACGAGAGCGGCGGTTGAGGAAGGCATCGTGGCCGGCGGCGGCTCTGCGTATATCCATGCGGCAGCTGCAGTTACAAAGAAGATGGAGAAGCTGGAAGGCGACGAGAAGACCGGCGCACAGATCGTGCTCAAGGCTCTGGAGTCCCCGCTGTTCTTCATCGCTGAGAACGCAGGCCTCGCAGGTTCCGTTGTTGTCAACAAGGTAAAAGAGTCCGGCAGGGATGAGGGTTTTGATGCTTACAAGCAGGAATATGTGAATATGATCGACGCAGGCATCATTGATCCGGCAAAAGTTACCAGATCAGCTCTTCAGAACGCAAGTTCTGTAGCAAGCTCACTGCTTACCACAGAAGCGATCGTCGGAAACATCAAGGAGCCGGCACCGGCTATGCCGGCGGCACCGCAGGGCGGAATGTACTGATCCCGCAGAGGCGGTTCCATTAAGGATTTCCGGGGGATAGACTCCGGACCACAAAAATAAAACAATGCTATGATAAGGACCGCCGGCTGGATTTCCAGCCGGCGGTCCTGCGTGATAATGACGTGTGCATATAGGTCCTGCTCAGTCTGGAAATGAGGCGGCCGCTCTGGTATAATGAATCATTAGTTTACGAAAGGCCGCATCGATTTCATGACGGAAGAAGAGATCAAGAGAGAAAAAGAACTCCGGAAACTGGACAGGGCAAAAGCCAGGGCCGAGGAGTGGAACAAGATCCGGAGTCTCGGAGCAGGTGCGAGGATCCGTTATTTCTGGGACTATTACAGGATCGTCCTGGTGTTTCTGCTGATCATGATCGCAACGGGATATGTCATCCTGACAATGATCAGAGGTGCCGGAACGAAGACGCTGCTCTATACCTGCATCCTGAACGTCGATGAACCGGATCCGGACGCAGAAGGACTCACGGAAGACTTTGCGCAGAGTATCGGAGGGATCGGGAAACATGATGAGATCGTGTTCGATACATCGATCCGTACCGATCCGGAAGCGGTCGGAATATCTCAGCTGGACGTTGCGAACACCATGAAGATGACCGCCCTGCTGCAGTCCGCGATCCTGGATGTATGTCTGGCCCCTCCGGAAGTAATGGAGTACCTGCAGGAACAGGGAATGCTGCTGGAACTGGATGACCTGCTGGATAATGAAGCGAAGGCAGAATTCTCCGAAAGCGATTGTCTCTATTATGCTCCGGAGCCTCTTTATGATGAGGAGACAGGCGAACTGATCCTGCCGGAGACAGAACTGAAGGAAGAAGATACCAAAAACGGACATGAACCGGAACAGTCCGGGACACAGGAAAGGGATACATACATCTATGCGGTCCGTGTCGATCAGGAAGGCATACTGAACCGTTACGGGATTCATGAAGGAAAAGAGACATGGTTCTCTGTGGCCGGCAATTCGCAGCGTACAGAGATGGCCATGAAACTGCTGGATTATCTGCTCGGAAAGACGGAATAAGGCAGAGAGGAACAGTTTATAACGCAAACGGAGAAAGGAGAAGGCTGCATCGGAGGCCCGGCCGGATGAAGCAGGCGGGTTATTGCAGCAGGAAATGAAATGAACGACGGATATGAGGAGATTCTGGTAAAGAAGCAGCCGACTGCAAAAGACGCTCTTCTGAAAGGACTGGTATTGGCACTGGTCGTGGTGCCGATCGCGGCAGGGATCCTGTTTGCGATCCCCTTTGCCATACCTGCCGGACTTATTCTGGGGATCATCGGTTACTATTTCCTGCTCCCGAGGCTGGATCTGGAATATGAGTACCTGTATGTAGGCGGAGACATCGATGTCGACGTAATCATGTCAAAACGCAAGAGGAAAAAGGTAGGCTCCTGGTCCAAGGATAATCTGGAGATCATGGCGCCGACAGGAAGCGACCAGCTTGCCTCCTATATGAAGGAGGGAAAAGTGCGGGATTATACCAGCGGAGATCCGGATATAAAAACCTGGACTCTGGTCTATGCGACAGAACGCAGCGCAGACATCCTGAAACTGGAGCTGACGGATGAGATCGCTCAGGATATGAGGCGGTATGCTCCGAGGAAAGTGTTCTTCTCCTGATTGCATGAACGGGCATAGTGTGATACGATGTGCGAAACTTTTGCTTCCATGAATGAAAGGAGAACAGCCGCCGCATGGGTAAGATCACAAATGAAGGAAT
>CADCOU010000304.1 GCA_902803155.1 uncultured Lachnospiraceae bacterium
ACATCCACGCTGAAGTCTCCGTCTGCAACGCGGTATGCCGCTCCCGCAAGAGATCTGAGCGGACGGATCATGGCCTGTACCAGAAGCGAGGCAAAGAGAAGGGCAAACACACAGACTGCGACGATGAGCCACATGCTGGTCTTCTCGAGCGTGCTCATAACCGCAAGCAGTTCCTGGTAATTCTCCGAGTTCTGCCGGAATCTCCTGCTGTTCAGTGCGTAGATATAACTGTTGACGTAATCATAGAGCATGCTCGCTTTCGCGTAGTCACGCTTGTATTCCTCGACGTCCCTGCCTCTTCTTGCCTGGATCGCATGCTCCGAGATCGACAGATAACGTTCGGTCATCAGCCGGATGTTCTTCTCCAGCATCAGGAGTTCATTGTCCACGACGCGGTCGTTCAGGGTCTCCGTTCTGGTCAGCAGCTGGGATTCAAACCGGTAGAAATCCTCCAGAGACGAGGAGCTCCTGGTACTCAGGTAGCCATAGAGGCTGTTCTGAGCTTTCTCCAGGGTCTCGGAGAGCTGCGTGATCGTCGCGTTGGAGGCGAAGACATCATTGATCTTCTGTGTCATTGCCCTGCTCTCCCGGAACACGAAGATGTTCACGATCAGGACCAGGAGCAGGACCATCGTCAGCACAAATGTGATCCTGGACTGCAGAGTGTTCAGGAAGCGGGGCCCTTTAGGTCTTTTCATACCGCCTCCTCTCCGTCAGCCTGATACCGGTCCATCGTGACAGGGGTAAGGCTGTCCAGTGTTATGTTGTAATAGCTGCTGGTGCGTCCCAGATCCAGATATTCATCCAGTGCCTGGACACAGTCGGACGCCAGCGCTTTCGTATCGATCGTCATGGTAACCGGTATCAGGTCCTGTCTGAGCGCGGACACAACCGTATCCGTCACGTAGTATCCGATCACCTGCACCTTGCCGACCAGATTGTAGTCGACCAGCGCCTGGATCGCGCATTCTGTCTGCACACTGTTCCGGCAGATCAGGATGTCCGGTGCCTCCTGGTTCAGAAGGATATCCCGGATCACTTCCTCCGCGTCAAAATCCGTCGTACTGTCCACTTCCCTGGATATCAGCTCCATCTTCTCATCATTGGAGGAACCGTTCCGGACCGCCTGCACCATTCTGGTATGCAGAAGCTGCACTTCATTCTCGTAATCACCGGATTCCTGCAGGAGGCATACCCTGTTCGTACCGGCTTTCATGAGGCTGAGGAGCCAGCCGCCGTACAGCTCGCCCATCTGGAAATTAGATACGCCGACATAGCTCACTCTGCCCGAATCGGGGAGGTCCCTCAGGATCGTGACGACCGGGATTCCCTCTTCAAGGGCGGTGTCGATCGCATCAGACAGACCGCTGCTCCCGTCCGGGTAGACAATGATCCCGTCCGCGCCCATGGCGATGGAAATATCTATGCATTCTGCAGCCGTGTACTTCTGCTGCGTTCCGCTCCCGCACCACTCCAGGCAGGTTCCGGCGCTGTCGCACAGCGTATAGATATCATTGAAGACATCCTGCATCATCTCGGACCGGTCGGAAGAGACAAACAGGTAATGGCGCTCGTACTCTCTGACAGCCGAAGTGTCGAGACCGAGCCCCTGCGCCCTGTTCTGAAAATATACATAGACCATTGCGAGAATCAGTCCGGCGGCAGACAGCACCGCCGCCATCAGGACAAATAACCGTTTCACAGATTGCCCGCTCCTACTCCCCGGTGGGGTGACATACATAATAAAGAGACAGAGGAGACCTGCCGAAGCAGATCTCCTCTATTGTAACACATGTGGCAATACTCGCCTCTGTTATTTCGCATTCTTCTTGGAAATGATGTCAAATGCGACTGCTCCGAGAAGGACAACGCCCTTGACGACTTTCTGAAGGTTCGCGTCGATTCCCATCAGGCTCATGCCCAGGTTGATGACGCCGATGAGAAGAGCACCGACGATCATGCCCGGAACGGTTCCGGCTCCGCCGTATGCGGAAGCGCCGCCGACGAAGCAGGCGGAGATGGCGTCCATCTCATAGTTGGTTCCCGCGGTCGAGTTCGCCGCCTGGAATCTCGCCAGTACCATAAAGGTTGTGATTGCCGTTATGACTGCCATGTTCAGGTATGCCGTAAACATGATGCGTCTGGTATCAATACCGGACAGGCGGGCTGC
>CADCOU010000305.1 GCA_902803155.1 uncultured Lachnospiraceae bacterium
ATCCTTGATGGAGATACGCTTGCCTGTGCCGTTCCAGCCTGTGTTTACAAGGTAAGCCTTTGCGCCGGAAACTTCCATTCTCTTGACGAGTTCCTCTGCGTACTTGGTCGGATGCAGCTCAAGGAAAGCCTGGCCGAAGCATGCGGAGAATGTCGGTGTCGGCTCTGTGATGCCGCGCTCTGTACCGGCCAGCTTTGCTGTGAAGCCGGACAGGAAATAGTACTGTGTCTGATCCGGTGTCAGAATGGATACCGGCGGAAGTACGCCGAACGCATCCGCGGAAAGGAAGATAACATTCTTCGCGTCCGGGCCTGCGGAAACCGGATTTACGTTCTTAACGATCTTCTCGATATGGTCGATCGGATAAGATACACGGGTGTTTTCCGTTACGCTCTTGTCTGCGAAGTCGATCTTGCCGTCCGCATCCAGAGTAACGTTCTCGAGCAGCGCGTTTCTCTTAATAGCGTTGTAGATGTCGGGCTCGGAATCCTTGTCCAGGTTGATGACCTTTGCATAGCAGCCGCCCTCGAAGTTGAAGACGCCGTTGTCATCCCAGCCGTGCTCGTCATCGCCGATCAGCAGACGCTTCGGGTCTGTGGACAGTGTGGTCTTGCCGGTTCCGGAAAGGCCGAAGAAAATAGCGGTGTTCTTGCCTTCCATATCCGTGTTCGCGGAGCAGTGCATGGAAGCAATACCCTTCAGCGGCAGATAGTAGTTCATCATGGAGAACATACCCTTCTTCATTTCTCCGCCGTACCATGTGTTGATAATAACTGCCTCACGGGAGGTGATGTTGAACGCCACAACCGTATCGGAATTCAGGCCGTAGTCCTTGTAGTTTTCGCATTTTGCCTTGGATGCGTTGTAAACTACGAAGTCAGGCTCGAAGTTCTCAAGCTCTTCTTCTGTGGGCTCGATGAACATGTTCTTGATAAAATGTGCCTGCCATGCCACTTCAACGATGAAGCGGACAGCCATGCGTGTATCCTTGTTGGCGCCGCAGAACGCATCCTGCACGAACAGTCTCTTGGAGGAAAGTTCGTTCTTGGCGATCTCCTTCATGTCTGCCCATGTTTCCTCGGACATCGGATGATTGTCGTTCTTGTACTCGTCAGTTGTCCACCATACGGTGTCCTTGGAGTTCTCATCCATGACGATGTATTTGTCTTTGGGGGAACGGCCGGTATAAATACCAGTCATAACATTCACTGCGCCCAGTTCGCTGACCTGGCCTTTTTCATATCCTTCCAGGTTCGGGTTCATTTCTTCCTCAAACAGTGTTTCAAAGGAAGGGTTGTGAACGATTTCAGTTGTACCGGTAATGCCATACTTTGTCAGATCAAGTGCCATTCGTCTAACCTCTTTCTTTCATTAAAATATATGAAATTTATTGTTTCTTTAATGACGCGGCTATTATCGCACGATTCCCATACCCTGTCAATCAGAGATGCTCTGTCGGTCAGAAAAACAGTTTTTCCGCCTTCTTTGAGCAGGCCGCGAACCAGATCACACATGCAAGAAATACGCCCAGCGCTGCCAGATAGACCGCAACCGGGAGTTTCTGCACATAGTCCTGGTACAGTCCCACCGCGCCGGAGATGATTACCACGATACCGAAAATCAGCGTGCGCGTTCCCATATACGCCTTGTATCCGGCCAGATCCTTGCAACGTTTCGGGCTTGTGCTCTTCGGCACCAGAATGCCTTCCTTGATCTCGCCCTTGAACATCAGCATATACCATGCGTACAGCACATAAAATCCGCCGCCGACAACGATGATATCAATAAGGCCGAAAGCCTGACTTGTATCCATCTCAGTTCCTCCTTACAGTTTCAAAATCACAGGTTCAAAATCCGCCTGACGGCATCCTTCATCTGCGCCCGCTCCACAACTGTATCATGCAGGATTGGCGCACCCTTCAGTGTTTCAACCGCCTGCGGAAGCGGGACCTTGCTCAGCCCGGACAGTCTGTCCGCAAGTGCAAGGTCATCCCCGTCTGTCTCCTCTCCCAGTGCTTTCATCACGCTGCGCGTAAATTTGAAGGGGCTGGCAGTGCCGGCAATGACGGTCGGTGTTTCATCGCCCGTATCTTCGCGGTATCCGCGGTAAACAGCGGAGGCGACCGCCGTATGCGGATCCAGGACATACCCTTCCTCACGGAACATTCTGCCGATTTCCGCAGCTGTCTGTGCCTCATCCGCGCACCCTGCCGCAAAATCCTGAAGTTCCGCGCGCATCTCCTGCGTGATTTCATATTTTCCTTCCGCCGCCAGCTGCCGCATCAGTTCTCTGCACCGGTCCGGATCATTGCCGCACAGGCGGAAAATCAGGCGCTCCAGGTTGCTGGAAATCAGAATATCCATCGACGGGGATGATGTCAGGACAAAGGGTCTGTTTTTGTCATAGACTCCTTCAGTAAAGAAGTCCGTCAGCACTCTGTTCTCATTGGAGGCGCAGATCAGTTTCCCGACGGGCAGCCCCATCTGTTTGGCGTAGAAAGCTGCCAGTATATTTCCGAAGTTTCCGGTCGGAACCGTGATATTGATCTTTTCGCCGGGATGCACCGCTCCTTCTTTGCACAGCCTTCCGTAAGCGTATACATAATATACGATCTGTGGTACAAGCCTGCCGATGTTAATGGAATTGGCAGATGAGAAGCAGAAACCCTTCCGGTCCATCTCCTCTCTGAGCGCCGCATCGGAGAAGATCGCCTTGACTTCGCTCTGGGCGTCGTCAAAATTGCCTTTGATCCCGATCACGAAGGTGTTGTCTCCCTGCTGGGTGACCATCTGGCGCTCCTGAATGGGACTGACGCCGTGCTTGGGATAGAATACGATTATGCGCGTGCCGGGTACATCGGCA
>CADCOU010000306.1 GCA_902803155.1 uncultured Lachnospiraceae bacterium
CCTCTTTCGCGAGAGTGATGTGATCACTTTCCATGTACCCGCGATCCCGGAGACCCATCACATCGTCAACCGTGATACCCTGTCCCTCATGAAGAACGGCGTAGTGCTGGTCAATACGGCGCGCGGCAGTGTAATCGACACCTCCGCTCTCCTGGACGCACTGGAAAGCGGCAAGGTCGGATCGGCCGCTCTGGATGTGATCGAAAATGAGATCGGGATCTTCTACGGGGATTACAAGTACCAGGTGATCGGGCACCGCGAGATGTCGATCCTGAAGGATCTCCCGAATGTGCTGATGCTGCCGCATATGGCCTTTTATACCGAAAACGCGGTCAGCGACATGGTGGAGCACAGCATCGCAAGCATCGCCATGGAAGCGCGCGGTGAGCGCAGCCCGAAACGGGTGTAATCAAGAAACATCGTCGGCGTTCTTACTGCACCCTGCCCGGCACAAAGCGTCTTCTTCTGAACGACTTACTGTGCCTCCTCCATATAGTTTTTAAGCCACTTATCGTAGCCCGATGGAATTGAGGTGTACTGGATCAGGTATCCCTGATCCGTGTTTTCCATGATCTTGCACAGAAGCCGTCCGCCTGCGTTGATCTGGATGTTGTCAAACAGCTCCAGGCGCGTCTCTGTCTCCAGGAACGCGCAGCCGTCTCCCACAGCCGTAATACCGCCGTACAGCGTCTGTTCCGTGATATGCTTTCCTTCGATCCGGAAGAAGCAGATCGGCACAGGCTCCTTCAGTTTCTTCGGGACATTGCCCTCCGGCGTGATATGGATGTCATAAGGTTCGCCGATGCCGGTCACCTGGGACAGGACCATCTCCCTGTCCAGACCCTTGGGAAATACCGTCATCTCCTTGTCGATCTCAAGCTCTGCGCTGACACTCTCCCTCACATATGGTGAAACCAGGATCTGCCCGCCTGTCGTATAGCTCTCGATGCGCCCGCACAGATTAACATGGGTTCCCACAACCCCGTATTTCTTCTTGCTCTCAGAGCCGATGATCCCGACGATCATGTCTCCGGTATTCAGGCCGATCCCCATCTCAAGGCGGGGATAATTCCTCTCGATATTCCAGCGGTTGACCTCTTCCATGGCAGCCTGCATCTCCAGTGCCGCCGCCACGGCGTTCTCCGCATGCCTGTCCGTCTGTACCGGAGCCCCGAAGATCACCATGATGCCGTCCCCGATGAACTCAATGATCGTTCCGTTCCGGTTCAGGATGATATCTGTCATCGTCGCGAGGTAATGATTCAGCATGGTGATCAGGTCAGAAGCATCCATCCGCTCGCACATGCTGGTAAAACCGCGCAGGTCGCTCATCATAACGGTCACGTTCCGCTTCTTCCCACCTGGTTCCAGCGCCCCCGGAGACTCCAGCAGTTCCCTGACGATGTCATCAGAGAGGAACTGGCCGAAAGTCTTGCTGAGCAGCTCGTTTCTTTCATTCAGCTGCTGATTCAGGCTGCTGATCTTCTCCATGGCTTTCAGAGAATCCTTCAGCTCCAGCAGCTCGCTCAGGTCACTCAGGACGATCGTGATCCCGCCCCTGGTTCCGTCTTCCTTCGTAAACAGCGAAGACGTCATGCGCAGCGTCCGAACTTCCCCCCCGGTATGGTAACTCACGATTCTGGACTGTATCCCGGTCCGCTGATAGACCGTGTCAAGCATAGCCTGCGTAAAAGCGTCATTATCCGGATCCATGAGGAACAGATTGCCGAACTTCTCGTTGATCATCTTTTCCTGTTCCAGACCCAGCATCGAAGCGGCCATAGGATTGACATACCGGATCGTCCCCTCGAAGTCTATGACGATCAGTCCTTCTGACATACTCTGGACAATATTATTTCCAATCTGCTGCATTGGTCCTGCTACTTCCATGCTCATTTCTCCTTCAGGATATCAGTAAGAAGTAATCGTTTTGTCCATTGTATCATAGAGACTCCCTGAATGGTGCTTTTTGTCGACAGTTCTCACGATCATGCCTGCTCATTATGTCCCTGTCAGTGCCGTTCCGTTCACGTACAGCGTGTAGCCATTCGAGATAATATTCTCTGCATTGCCGTTGAATTCGGTGATATAGCTGTCATCGGTCAGCGTCCAGGTACTGGTGTCGTCAAGAGTCACCGATACTGTTCCGACCTCGGTGGATACTGTCTCGCCCCTGGCGTTGGTGATGCTGCCGTCGACGGAACCTTCGAATGAAGAGCCTTCCGTCAGTTCCAATGTCAGACTGGAGTCGCTGCCGACTTTGACTGCTCCGGCAAGCTTCTGGGAGACAGCTTTCAGTGCAGCGATGTTGCTGCCGCCGCTCCATCCGTCCGCACAGACGGAAAGAAGGATGTTTTCGATATCTTCGTTGATGATCTCCACATCTTCAAGCGTTATGACCGCGTTGGTATTGGTCACGTGGAAGACATGACCGTTCCTGCTGGTGAGGCTGCCGCCGGTCATCGTGAAGTGGCTGGTGCCGCTCGCAGCGTCTCCGGACATCGACTGATATATCATGATCGTGTCCAGGAAAGTAGCGTTGCCGTTGCACTCGGTGTTGCTTGCCGTCAGATCACAGTTATTCAGTATGATGGAGTTCAGGCCTTCAATGCACACCCCTTCAGAAAGATTAGACGTCAGTGTGGCATTCGAAACAGTGATGTCTGCCGTGGAATAGATTGCCGGAGAGCCAAGACCGTTGGACGTATAGGTGCCTCCGTCGACTACCACCGTTCCGCCGCCTCTGTCCGAACGGATCGCGGCAGAAGACTGTCCGCTGGTGGTCACGCTCAGGTCATAGGCGTAGGTTGTGCCGCCGCCTGTCGTCATGATGCCGCCTGAGCCGCTTCCGGTCGTAACGATCTCCGTATCACGGATGATCACGGTAGTGCCGTCGCCGGAGGCTCCGTTCTGTCCGCCGTTTCCGCCGTAACTGAAAACGCCGTTTGCGCCGTTGGCATCTGTGGTGATCGTTCCGCCGGTGATGGTGGTCGTGGAACCGTCCTTGACAAGGATGCCTGCATTCATGCCATAGAAGTTGCAGTTATCTCCACCGTCAGAATC
>CADCOU010000307.1 GCA_902803155.1 uncultured Lachnospiraceae bacterium
ACCTATATCTGTCAGAAGGGCGCGGATGGAAGGTTCATCGCAGATATCTCGCATCTGGTTGATCCATACAGATCCGACGCCATGGGAATACGCCGCAAGGAAGATATTCTCCAGGGCGCACGCGTTGTCCTCCATGCCGAAACGGCTGTCCTTCAGGTTGGAAGGAATGATCAGCGCGGTCGGATCATACATATTGTATCCTTCCCTGCCGAGAACCTTCGCCATCTCTGCCGCGAGCCGGCGGATCAGTTCCCTGTTCGAGATTACAGTGAATCTCCAGGTCTTCTTCCCCATCCCACTCGGCGCATGGAGCGCTGCCTGTACGAGATCGTCAAGTACCTCCTTCGGGACTTCCCTGTCTTCAAACTTCCTGATACTCCTTCTGCCCAGAATCGCCTGCATTACTTCGTTCATCGTGTTCCTCCTTTCCGGATCCTCCGCCGTCATGATCCTGCGCCGTCCGGATCCTCTGCTTTATCCTTTTCAGTCTCAGATCGATTTATTTACATACATCGATCCATCCTCTGCTGCCTGTATACTGTTCCATCTGCGCGATCGTCATCTCGATCGCACTGTTGCCGCTTCCCGCCGCAGGAAACACTGTCTCATATTTCCTGAGGGAGACATCCAGATAAACCTCAACCCCTTCATTTGCCGCAAACGGGCAGACGCCGCCCGGGGCATGTCCGATGTATCCTTCCACCTCATCAAACGGGATCATCTTCGCCTTCTTCCCGAACTGGTCTTTATACTTCCTGTTATCTACTCTGGAAAGTCCGGAGGCGATCACGAGCACGGGCTTCTCATCCATCAGGAAAGAGAGCGACTTCGCGATCCTGTCCGGTTCCGTATGCAGCGCATGGGCGGCAAGCTCCACGGTCGCGCTCGACTCCGGCAGTTCTATCACTTTTCCTTCCAGTTCTGTCCCTTTGAAAAACTCTTTTACCTTCTCTATTGCCATCTCTGAAACCATCTCCTGTCTGTGTCTTTTATGCAGTTTATTATAAATGATTCCTGCATTTTTATCCATAACATCCGTAATCATTCCTGATGAACCATTGTATTCATTCCGGATGAACTGCTCACGGCTGGCTGCCGCCGGATGGGGTTTTCCTGCCAGTCTAACAATAAATTATCTTCCTCACCGGCTGTATCTGCCGGGTATAGTCTGCTATACTTTCGGTATACGGCAGGGCGCTTTGCCGCGCCTGCATTGCAGCTGCAGTACGGTATCTGAGAAAGGATGTGTGACAGGAGATGAAGAAAAGAATTCTCTGCTTCGGCGATTCCAATACATGGGGATACAACGGAATAAACAAAGAGCGATTTGATGAAGATACCCGGTGGACCGGTCGTCTGCAGAAACTCCTCGGAGAAGAGTATACGGTCATCGAGGAAGGGCACAACGGCAGGACAACGGTCTGGGACGATCCGGTCGAGAACCGGCTCGCCGGCCTGACCTATCTGTGGCCGTGCATGGAATCCCACTCACCGTTTGACCTGATCATATTCATGCTCGGGACAAATGACACAAAGACATACTTCAGCATGACAGCCCAGAATATTGCGGACGCTGCAGGCAGACTGGTCCGGATTGCCCAGACCTGTGAATTTGGACGCGACAAGAAGCCTCCGAAGGTCCTTCTCGTATCTCCGATCCGGATAGACGACAATGAAACACTCGACTACATGTTCGGAAAGCAGGCTGCTGAAAAGAGCCTTGGATTCCCCGAAGCATTCCGGAAGATTGCCGAGGAATGCGGATGCTATTACATGGATGCAGCCCTGTATGCAGGACCGGGAGACGCAGACGGCCTTCATATGGCAGAGGAGAGCCACGAATCCCTGGCTGCGGCAATGTATGAGAAGATCCTGTCCATATTCCAGTAAATTCCGGTAAAGATACGGTTGTGCAGAACCGTGTATGCATACAAGAAGAGTGCCGAGTCAAACAACAGACTCGGCACTCTTCTTTGTATCACAATCACTCCCTGTCACAGCGCATCATTCTTATAATCCGGGAACCGGATCTTGATGTATTCCTTGATCGCTTTCACGCAGCCGTCAAAACCGATCGCAGCGCTGTTCAGGCACAGGTCATAGAAGCGGCAGTCGTTCCAGTCACGGCCGCTGTAGTATTTATAATAATCTGCCCTGTACTTATTGGTCTCCTCCACGTACTTCATCGTGGTCTTTCCGCCAAACGCTCCGCGGATCTTCGCCTGTTCCAGACAGAATTCAGGATCTGCATAGATGAAGACCTTGATCAGGTTATCACGCCCGTCCAGTACGAAGTCCCCGCATCTACCGATGATGATGCAGGACTCCTCGTCCGCCAGTTCGCGGATCACCTTTGCCTGATAGTTGAACAGATTCTCATTTGACAGGAAATCGCGGCTCTCCGGAGGGATCACGGTTCCGTCGTAAGCCTTGTGCGCAATATGGAACAGCGACGTTTTCTTGAGCTTCTCATCCGCCTGGGCAAACATCGCTTCGCTGATACCGGACTCATCCGACGCCATCCGGAGGATCTCCTTGTTATAGAACGGGATTCCCAGCTCCTTGCCGAGCATCTCACCGATCGTCTTGCCGCCGCTTCCGTAATAGCGGGCAATCGTAATCACAATCTTATCCATATCCGGTCCTCCTGTTCGCTGATGCTGGATTCCGTTCTGCTCCTGATTCAAATATACCACCGCGGGACAGATGTGTAAACAAATTCGCGCAGTCATGGATTATACTCGTGACGAAATTTGCCCCCCGGCAGATGCCGGAAGAGGTCAGTCTCCCTTCCCGGAGTACCTCTGCAGGAT
>CADCOU010000308.1 GCA_902803155.1 uncultured Lachnospiraceae bacterium
CTTTGCCGAGCTCATGCATTCCGCATTCGCTGAGGCCCCCGATCCCGAGGATCTCACCTTTGTGCAGCTCAAACGAGATGTCATGGATCTCTCCCGGAACCGACACATTCTCGACTCTCAAAGCGACTTCGTCCGGAATTTTCTCGCCGTAATCAGTACGGTAATAATGCTCTCCCAGCTCACGTCCGACCATCAGTTTCTTCAGGTCATCCGTCGTGACATCCTTCGCAACGACTGTATCAATATACTCGCCGTCCCTTAGGACCGAGACACGGTCACTCATCTCCAGGACCTCGTCCAGATCATGGGAAATGAAGATCACACAGCTTCCGAGGTCGCGGAGCCTTCGCATATGCTTGAACAGCTCCACACGTCCGCTGTGGTTCAGCGCAGTCGTAGTCTCATCGACAACCAGAACCTTCGGATCGAAATACGTCGCCTTGACGATCTCGACCAGCTTCCTGTCCTCGAAATTGTATGTGTCGATGATCGCGCCGGCACGGATACGTCCGAATCCGTAGGAGTCCAGGAGTTCCTGTGCTTTCCTGTTCATTGCCGCGGTGTTCTTGACGCCGTGGCTGATGAAAGGATCTTCCTCTCCGAGGAAAATGTTCTCTGCAACCGTCAGGCCGGAGAGCGTTCCCATTTCCTGCACGATGATTGCAATGCCGAGGCGGTTGGCACTGACCTGATTCTTTACCTGGATCGTCTTGCCTTCCAGGGCAAATGATCCGCCGCCCAGTGTGTAGATACCGGTCAGCATGTTGGTAAAGGTTGATTTTCCGGATCCGTTCTCGCCGATCAGTGCGTGGATCTCATTTCGATAGAAATCGATCGAAACATGATCGACAGCATGCGTGATCCCGAACTGTTTGTCTATGTCGGTTGCTCTGAGCAAAATCTTATCTTCTGCCATATCGCGCCTCCTCTCACTTGACCACAGCGCCTTTGACCCTCTTCGTGGTCAGGGCGACGATGACAAGAAGAACTATACCCGTGACGATATTGTTGATCGTCGTCGGGGCGCCGAGTGCGACAAATCCGGCAAAGATCATGGAGACGATGTATTCGCCGACCACGATCGCAACGACCGGATGGCCGTATTTACGGAAGGCCAGGCCGAAGAAGGTTCCCATCAGCGGCTGGAAGTTGCGGGCCATGGATACCATGCCGGTCTTCGCAGTCATGGAGGTTCCGTAACTGATGGTCAGAAGCGCTTCCACGCCGAGGAAGAATCCGAACAGCGTGAAGCCGATCACTTTATACTTGTCAACGCTGATACCCATGTTTTTGGCAACGGCTTCATTGGAGCCGATCGCCGTCGCATACGTACCGACGCGTGTATACTTCAGGATAAATCCGCAGAGGAAAAATGCTGCCAGCGCAACGATCAGGTTCAGCGGATACTGACCGAACGCCCTGACATCCTTACCGATGATCTTCTCCACCGAACCGGTCGCAAAGACCGCCAGCGCCTCATAGATCAGCGCCATACCGGTAGTAACGATCATGGACGGGATGCGCAGCTTGATATAGAGCATGCCATTGATGAACTCAAGCAGGGCACCGCAGATGATCGGTGCCACCACCAGTCCGACATATCCCATAGACTCACTCATGGTCGCTGATACAACACATGACAGTACGATGATGGAGCCTACCGAGAAGTCGAACAGTCCCATAACAACGATGAAGTAGAAGCCGCAGCCGCCCACCGCATAGATAATTGCATCACGCAGGTAGGTTACCATACGGTCCGGTGTTCCGAATGTCGACGGGCGAAGTATCTTGAATACCCCCCATACCACGATGAGGAGCACCGCCATCAGGAACAGTCCGAACCACTGGCTGGACTTGAACTTCTCCATAGAAGTCTGTTCTTTCATTTATCTGTTACATCCTTTCAAATATGAGATATGGCCAGCACCTCCTGCGGGAGTAGATCATCCGGGACGACAGGCTTGTCTGTCGGACGGATGGAATACTCCTGCAGGGGGCGGGCAAGGAGCGAAGCTCCTCTGGCCGCCCGCAACGAGGAGTGCTGCGCACTCCGAGTGGGTGCTGTATTGGCGCCGGTGTTTCAATAAACGGAGGGGATCACGAACGTGATCCCCTCCGTCATTTCACGAGAATCCTTTGGGACCCTGCTCTCCCGGATCTTTCACCGGAACGGCTCTTTCATCCGCAGGGCAGTTTCCCGACGTTCCTTCGAACAATGATTCTTTGATTCCGCAATCTTCTGCCGGCAGCCTTATCAGCCGTGGCGTGCGATCACGTCTTCGATGGAAAGTGCGGAGCATGCAGCTGCAAGTCCGTCATAGTCCAGCTCTGCCAGACCCTTCAGCTCGTCATCCGTGTACGGGGTATCCTGTACGAAGTACTTGTCGAAGTTCGAATAGTCATCCGGAGATGCAACATACAGATACGGGAACAGCATGTTCTTACCGAAGTCACCGACCTCTTTCAGATAGGTCTCGTCGCCGGTGATCGCCTTGTAGGTAAGAAGGAATGCGAACAGCGGATCGCAGTAATGTCCGCCGGACTCAGCAAACATTCCGCCGCTCTCAAGCTGGGCATCCAGATCCGGGAGGAAGTCAGTGGAAACAACATCGATCTTTCCGGTAAGGCCTTCTGCCTCGATCTCGCCGATGGAGCCGACCAGCGGGTCTCCGCCGCCGCCTGCCACGATCAGAGAATCCATGTTGTCCGGATAGCTGGTGGAAATGAAGTTTGCGGTAACCTTTGCGCCTTCATCGGAGGAGGTGTTCGCATAAACCGGCTCGCTCAGGGTTGCCTGATCATCCGGATGTGCCTCGTTCCCCTCGTCGATCGCCTTCTGATATCCTTCATAGCGAAGAAGGAAGGTAGCATCGCCGACGGTCCAGCCTTCGAGCATGATGTTTCTGTCGCCCTTTTCAAGAAGCAGATTTACCAGCGTGTAGCCGTTGGTAATCTCATCCTCATGAACCGCGCCGAGATAGTACTGGGAGTTCTTCGCCAGCTCATAGATCGGTGCGCTGTCTTCAGCGGTGTCGCTGATGATGCGGAAGAACTGGGTCAGATAAACCTGGTTTGCTTCACATGTCGCGATCGCGGAAAGCATCTCAGAGTCAGCGGAGTTGCAGATGATGATACCGTCGCATCCTGCGGAGCACAGAGTCTCGACAGATGCGGTGACCTGCTCGGAAACATGACCCTGGTCTACCCACTGGGTCTCAACACCGAGAGCCTTTGCTGCCTGCTCGACAATCTGGAAACACTGGGATCCGAGGACGTCGGTGGAGCTCCAGATGGAGATGCCGATCTTGATGCCGTCGTCAGCATTTGCCGCGAAGGTCGGAACTGCGCTCATCGCCATAACGGTGGAAGCCGCAAGGGCACAAGCCAGAGCACGTCTGATTGCATGTTTCATAACTGATTCCTCCTTGAAAAATGAGTATTGAAGAAAGATTTATGCCGCGCTGCCCGCACGGCCGTTACACAAGCTGAGATTATTATAGAAATCTGTACCAATGATGTCAACAAATATTTGTCTGAACCAGTCGATTTGTACGCACAATAAAGCCTTGTTTGAACCGCTTTTGTATGCCGTTTTTGGTACAATTTTTATACTGTATCGTTTTCGTATTCTTGCTTTTGCAAATACACACGTTGCCTTGATTGCAAATCTTCTACAAAAATGATCTTACTTTCCGATTTTTGCCGCCGACTCCCGGATCGTGAGGTTTGGTACAAATTCATAGGTTGCATTTATTCCCGGATCTTTGATCAGTTCCAACAGGTTGGAAGCCGTTTTCTCTCCCAGCGCCTCCATCGGATGCGCTGCGCTCGTCAGCGGTACCGCATTGAGTTCCGTCAGTCTGGAATTGTCAACGGACACGATCGAGAGATCCTGAGGTATGCGGATCTGGCGGGCCTGACACAGCTCCGTCAGCATATACGCGACCTCGTCGTTGTAACAGAACACGGCAGTACAGTTCTTGATACGGCGGAGGATCCATTCACTTGAATGCAGAGAATCTCTCAGGTCGGTCGTGTCGACCCAGCATACTCTCTCCTCCTCCAGCGGCAGATCCGCCTCCGAGAGCGCTTTCAGATATCCTCTGTAGCGCTGAATGCCCTGACCGTCGTCATTTTTCAGGATGCATCCGATCTTCTCATGCCCCAGCGAGATCAGATGATCCGTTACCATACGCCCCGCTTCCACATCGTCCAGCGACACATGCGGAATATTGATCTCCGGATAAAATGTGTTGAAAAACAGAACCGGTATGCCTCTCTCTTTCAGACTGCGGTACAGTTCCAGATTCGGATTCGGCAGGGCACTGGTTACCGGTTCTGCGATAACCGGATCCAGAGATCCGCTCCTGAGCATATCCGTCAGTATATTCTTCTCCGTTTCACGATGATTGTTTGTGAACATGATCCGGGTAGCATACCCTTCCGACTGGAGAACCTCCACCATCGGCTGCAGAATCCTGGGAAAGATATAGGAATCCGTATAGGAGCTGATGATCGTGACCGAACCGGATCCCTGCGCAGACTCTCTTCGCGGAGCGGCGTTCCTGACATAGCTCCCGCTCCCCTGTATACGGGTGATTGTCCCGTCCTTCTCCAGCTCACCGAGTGCCTGCCGTATCGTCTGTCTGGAAAATGAAAACCGCTTGCTCAGCTGCGCTTCCGTCTCCAGCTTATCCCCGACATGCAGGAATCCGGAATCAATCTGCTGGTGGATCCATTCTACTACCTGCTGATACTTTGCATTCCTTGACATAGTCTTCTCCTGCTGACTGAGATGCAACACTCCGGACCGGGGGCGCCATCATCCCCGGTCGATTTTTGTTATATCCACTTTAGTTTAAACAACTGGGATTTGTCAAGATGTGTTCGTACAATTTGGCAAAATTTGTTCTGTTCACGGTCAATCCGGATTCTGCATCTGGCGCGTCATGCTTGCATGGAAGCGACAGTGCAGATCCGGATCTGACCCGTGAAGCGGGAACTCCCCCACAACCGCAAACAGAAACTGCGAAGCAGCGGTATATGTGCGAGAGCACAGATGGTTTGCGGTCTGTGGGGGAGTATCCGTGAACAGTAATCAACAATTTACGCCGCGACGTCGATATAACTGTAGAATTCATTTCCGGCGGCGCGGAACAGATCCGTAGAATCCTGGATACCGTAATAGTACCACTCTTCCTCTCCCGGATTCAGGAGATAGGTATTGTACTCGTCATAGCCCACGATGCACTTCACGCCTTCTTTCGTGTTGACCAGGACCGGTTTATCGTGTGCCACAAAGTAGAGTACCTGATCCAGCGTGCAGCCCGACAGATCAACTATCCGTCTGCCGAGGCCTTCCTCCAGTTCTTTCGTATCCAGTGTCCCGGCAGTAAATATTGCCGGAATCTTTTCCCGGTCGATCTCGTATTCCGGATCCTTATCGCCCCTGACCCATACGTAATTCTGGTCTGCGTCAAGAACAACGCCGAAGAGACTGTCCGCCTTGACGATGGCGTCATTGGGATACGTACTCAGGGCGTCCAGTCCGCCGGATGCGTATACATAGTACAGCTCCTCCGGCTCCGGATTCTGCGGCATCTCAACCATGGGGCCTCTTCCTGCAGCAATCTTGCTGTTTCCGACCGTCACGGAAGTATCTGCAAGGCTTCCGCCGGTACGCAGCAGCACGACGGTCTGCCTGCGCTTTTCTCTCTGTGTTGCGATGCCCAGACTGACGTCGGATGATGTATCCGTTGAAACGATCTGGTCCGGAGTCGCCTCCGCGAACACTTCCCCGTTCCAGGCAACCCGTTTCAGATTCAGCATGTTATCCGACTGCTCCACACCGGTTACATAGATTCCATTCGGCTCATATGTTTTGATATTGTTTCCTTCCCCGTCCGAGAAGATCAGCCGGTACATCGGGAAGGTCCCGTTTCCGCCGTGAGGCACCTTGATGTCATTTCCCTTCGCGACTCCGTATACCAGATCTTCCTTCATGAAGGTAAGCGGACGAAGGTATTCATTCTCTCCGCCGGTGATCTCACGGATCCCGCCGGTCTCGAAGTCGATCTGTTCGATCACCCTGGATCCATACATCAGCCCCTCTTTCAGCCAGGCAAAATACCTGCCGCTCCTGGATCCGCAGTAGCAGTCATTATTGATCCCGGAGGATACGGTCTCCACCTCGCCCGATACCAGATCCACCTTCTGCAGCATGCCGCAGAGCAGGCAGTACACGGTTCTCCCGTCCTGCGTCATGTACAGGCAGTCTCCCGTATCGCGCTGGATCCGCTCCGTATTCTCCGCAGTCCTGAGGAAACACAGTTCAGTGACCAGGGAACTTCCTGCGTCAAAATAATAGATGCCGACTCCGTTGTCTCCTTCGTGGCTTCCGCGGTTCATGTAACCTGACACGGCAAAGGTCACATCGCCCTCTGAGGTTACCTTCATGATCCGGATCGTGTTCTCCTTGTAGAAGTCACGTTCATCCATATCCGTCTGCTGCGGGAAACCGAAGACATGCGTAAAGATACCGTTCCCCCTGCGGTAAGTCCAGAGCACGTTCTCCTGCACGAACGCGATCACCTTTGCTTTCTCATCAGCCATATATTCGACATTCTTGCCGGTGATGCCCAGCAGGATCCCGGCATCCCGGGTCACTTCATTCGAGTCCGGATTGAATACCTGGTCTGTAGTCCGCTCAAAATTCAGCAGGAATACACGGCTGTCCGTAAACCGCAGCCTGTAGTATTCGTGTACGTTGTAGACTTCCGTGCTGCCGTTTTCTGCAGTTGAGGAAATGCGGTAATCCAGCGTCATCGTGGCGGTGCTCTCATTGATCTCCGTCAGGCGCGGAGTCGGTTTGTAATAGATCTGGGGATTCAGTTTGTCCCAGGTAAGCTGTTTCACGCTGTCATGGATGTCCATATGCGCCAGAGTACCTTCCGTGTCAGTCGTTTCGTCCGGCTCCACGGCCGCGCCGACCATATCCAGGTCAGTCTTGTTGATGCACTTATCCCAGAATCCGGCAGCAAAATTCAGATAGTCCGATGTGTGGAGACCATCCGCAAGCAGCACATGAGTATAGTAATAAATGTTTCGTCCGCCGGTTGTAACCTGCAGTTTCAGAACATACTCCCGGTTCATGAGCATACCGCTCCCGAGTTTCAGTACCGAAGTGATATAATCGCCGTCTTTTTCCAGCCGGACAACCTTTGTGTTCTCCAGTGACTGGGTTCCGTCTATGGTAACGACCTCATAGGAGACTGAGTCCACCGAAGCTCCGAAGGTCTGGATGCAGACGGTAACTTCTCTCTGTTCGGTCAGCGGCGTGATCGAGTAACGCATCTTGCTGACGTCCATCTCGTGATTATAGCCGTGCAGGCAGTTGAAACGGATCCCGCCCTGCTGCATGTAGAGCAGCGGGAATGTGGACGATGTCATCTCGGTTGCCGTATCCGGAGTAAACTGGTTGATCAGCCGGCTCGAGATCATAACGGCCAGCACATACACCGCGATGAACACGATGATCCGAAGAATAATGTTCCGGAAGGTTCTGAATTGCTCGCTCAAGATTATCGGTCCTTTCAAAGCCACTGGATCGTGATGACCATAAAGTCGTCGTCCGTGGCGTATTTGTTGTTCCAGGTGCTTGCTCCGTAAGCCTGCATCAGATACTGATCCGCATCGTAGTACATACGGTTCGTAAAGAGTTCGAACTTTGCGGTCTCATAAGCGTCCCTTGTACCGAACTTCATGACGATACTTGTATCTCCCCGCTGTACCGATTCCATCAGTTTACTATAGATCGTTCCATAGTCCCAGGTATCATAGTACATGCCGTTGATGCGGTAATAGTTGTAACTGCTGTCCGTACAGGACGGCATCGTGATCACGCCGTCCGGACTGTGCGTGGTAAGGATCTCCTCGTCCGTGCAGCACAGATAGTTATAATTCGTAACCGTGAGTCCTGTACCTTCTTCCTGTGACGTGGCGAATACCGGGTCTCCCCATGTCACATCCACATGATAATAGTTTCCGTCGATCCGAACGATGTTCCACGCATGATCTCCGCCCGAACGGATCGATCCTGTGACATAAGTGCAGAAGTATCCCATCCTGTGGCAGATATACTGAAATGCCTTCGCATATCCGGCGCACACAGACTGATGATTGAGCAGCGCGCTCTGCATGCACTGATTATCCGGTGCCTCCGCATTGTACACCACTGTATCGATCAGATATTCATAGACCGACTTGATCCTGCCGTAATCGGACCAGGTCTCATCAGTCTGTGAAATGCAGATATCAGCCGCCTCCTCCAGACGTCCCCGGGTCATATCCCGTTCATTTTCCGGAACCGTGGACTCGACCCGGTAGCTTGCGACCGTCCCGGAGACCGCATTGGACTGGACTTCGGCTCCGGAGCCGATCCAGAACAGTTCCGGATGATCCGCCAGAACAGCATAATAAGCAGTCCAGAAATCGTCAACCGACACTTCGGCATAAATCTCTGCACTGTCTTCTCCTGCCGAAAGCCGTGCATACAGTTCCCGGTAGATTTCATTGTACTGCGAGGGGAGGTTATTGAAATAATACTCTTCTACCCCGCCGTTGTCCCACTGGGTATCTCCCTCGTGATAATATGGATTCTCCTGCAGCCCGGACCGCACCGCCATCTGCCGCACAAAAGTGCGCGGAAGCAGGGCGAACAGAATACCTGCAATCAGGGCTGTCGAGAATAACAAGCCTAATACTTTTTTCATCTATCCCATTTCTCGCAGAGACGATTGATCTCCTCCGTGAGTTTTCCGATATCCTTGTTCGTACCGCCTTCGTTGTGACGGATCACGGTGAGCAGACGGTCTCCCGCCGCCATGAGTCTCGCATACAGCTGTGCTGCCTTCTTGTTCTTCGAAGACACTCTCTTAAGGCCGTCACTGCCTTTCTCCGCCCGGCGAACCACCCCGCCGCCGTCCTGCCTCTCGGCCTGTCTGGCCTGAGCATCTTCTTTCTCGATCGGAACAGGCTTCGCTTCCAGCTCGAACGCGTCACGGGCAAGATCATATATCGTTCCGGAGAACGGGGCGTAAGCATTCAGTCCGAGTTCATTGATCAGCCTGTCGCGGAAGAACTCCGTGACCTTATCCTCGCCGTGTGTGACGAAGACCAGCTTCGGCTTCTCTTCCATGGCGCTGATCCATGCGATCAGTCCCTTGTCGTCCGCATGTCCCGAGACGCCGGGAAGCTGGCAGATCTCAGCCCGTACCTCGATCTCTTCTCCGAAGAGTTTTACGCTCTCCGCACCGTCCAGGATCGAGCGCCCCGGTGTTCCGACTGCCTGATATCCCACGAACAGGATAGTGCTCTCCGGTTTCCACAGGTTGTGTTTCAGATGATGCTTGACGCGGCCGGCGTCACACATGCCGCTGGCGGAGATGATGACCTTCGGCTCGCTGATATCATTAATCGCCTTTGACTCTTCCGAGGTCACCGCGACCTTCAGGCCCGCGAAGCCAATCGGGTTGATGCCCTGCCGCAGCAGCTGTCCTGCCTCGTTGTCAAAGTCCGCGTACATGCGCTCCTGAAAGATATTAGTCGCTTCGATCGCGAGCGGTGAATCCACCCAGACCTCGAATCCGTCGTGTCCTTCCACCAGTCCTTCCTGCTTTATCTGACGGATAAAATACAGCATCTCCTGCGTACGGCCGACCGCAAAGGACGGGATGACCACATTGCCGCCCCTGTCAAATGTCCTCTGGATCACTGCAGCTAGTTCTCCTGCATAATCCGCGTACTCCGGCTTCTCGTGGGTCCTGTCGCCGTAGGTCGATTCCATGACCACATAGTCGGCCCCCTTCAGATAAACCGGGTCTGAGATCAGAGGCTGGTCGGTATTGCCGATGTCGCCGGAGAAAATGATCTTCCTGGTAATGCCGTCTTCCGTTATTGTCACTTCAATGGAACTCGATCCGAGCAGATGTCCTGCGTCCACGAAGCGTATCGTGATGCCTTCCGCGATCATCTTCTCCTGTTCATAGTCCACACTGACGAAACACTTTATGGTGTTTTCCGCATCCTGCCTGTCATAGAGCGGTTCCACCTGCCCTCTTCCGGCACGCTCTGCCTTGCGGTTCTTCCATTCCGCTTCAAATTCCTGGATGTGGGCTGAATCAAGAAGCATGATGCGGCACAGCGCGGCTGTACCTCCGGTTGAGAAGATCTGCCCCTGGAAGCCCTGCTTGCAGAGCAGCGGGAGGAGTCCCGAATGATCCATGTGGGCATGTGTCAGAAGGACCATGTCGATCTCGGATGCCGGCACCGGAATCGGTTCATTTTCATACAGATCCTGTCCCTGTTCC
>CADCOU010000309.1 GCA_902803155.1 uncultured Lachnospiraceae bacterium
CGCCACGACGGCTATGCGGTTCACTGCCCGGACGCGACTACGAACATCATCGCCGGTATCATGCCGGCCGCCGCCCTCCAGGACGAAGGTGTGAACATTTCCCTGGGAAGTGATATCGGAGGCGGTCATTCCGTGGGCGTATATACGCAGGTTTCCCGAGCCGTCCAGCTGTCCAAGCTCAAATGGTTCTATGAGCCGGAGAATAACAGGCCGATCGATTTTGCGAACGCCTTTTATCTGGCGACCAGGGCGGGGGGCAGTGTGTTCGGAAAGATCGGGGCTTTTGAGGAAGGATACATCTTCAATGCACTGGTCATTGACGGCCTTGCTGACCGGGGCATCCCGATGACGCCGGCGCAGGCTGCGGAGCGGTTCTGTTACATCGGAGACAGCAGAAATATCAGGGCCAGATATCTGAACGGGAAGCTGATCGGGCGGTGAATTGTGTGATCTTTATGAATGAGCACTCAACTCTTTACAGTGCTAACAATCCATGTTATAACTGTTTCAGACGGGCAGAATAAATACGGAAATGGGGTGACATGGATGAATATTCAGAAGTTTACACAGAAATCAATAGAAGCAGTCAATATGCTCGAGAAGGTTGCCTCCGATTACGGCAACCAGGAGATCGAACAGGAACACCTGCTGTATGCGCTCGTGCACCAGGAGGAATCCCTGACTGCCAGGCTCATCGAGAAGATGGGCATACAGAAGGAATACTTTGAGAATGCACTGGATACGGCCCTGAACCGCAGGCCGAAAGTCTCCGGCGGATCACAGCCCTATATCGGTCAGTATCTGAACAAAGCCCTGATCAATGCCGAGGACGAGGCGAAGAAGATGGGGGACGAGTATGTCTCGGTAGAGCATCTGCTCCTGTACATGCTGGACAACGCTTCGCCGTCCATGTCTTCCTTCTTCCGGGAGTTCGGCATCACCAGGGACCGGTTCCTGCAGGTGCTCTCCACCGTCAGGGGCAACCAGAAGGTGACGACAGACAATCCGGAGAACACATATGAATCGCTTGCCAAGTACGGTACCGAGCTGGTGCAGAAGGCGAGAGACCAGAAGATGGATCCGATCATCGGCCGGGACGAGGAGATCCGGAACGTGATCCGTATCCTGTCCAGGAAGACAAAGAACAACCCGGTGCTGATCGGTGAACCCGGCGTCGGCAAGACTGCTGTCGTGGAAGGCCTGGCGCAGAGGATCGCGAAGGGCGACGTGCCTGACGCGCTGAAGGACAAGAAGGTCTTCTCGCTGGATATGGGCGCTCTGGTAGCCGGTGCGAAGTACAGGGGCGAATTTGAGGAGAGACTGAAAGCAGTCCTGCAGGAAGTGTCGAAGAGCGAAGGGCAGATCCTGCTCTTTATCGACGAGCTTCATCTGATCGTCGGTGCGGGCAAGACAGACGGCGCCATGGACGCGGGCAATATGCTCAAGCCCATGCTGGCTAGAGGCGAACTTCACTGCATCGGCGCCACAACGCTGGATGAGTATCGCAAGTACATCGAGAAGGATGCAGCGCTTGCGAGACGGTTCCAGCCTGTCATGGTGGATGAACCGACTGTAGAGGATACGATCTCGATCCTGAGAGGACTGAAGGAACGCTATGAAGTCTATCACGGCGTCAAGATCGCGGATGGTGCGCTGGTCGCTGCCGCCACACTCTCGCACAGGTATATCTCCGACCGGTACCTTCCGGACAAGGCGATCGACCTGGTAGACGAGGCCTGTGCCCAGATCAAGACCGAGCTGGATTCCATGCCGGCTGAACTGGATGAGCTCAACCGGAAGATCATGCAGCTGCAGATCGAGGAGACTGCCCTGAAGAAGGAAACAGACGCGGCATCGAAAGAGCGTCTGGAAAACCTCCAGAAAGAACTCGCTGAGCTGCAGGAGCAGTTCGCGGCCAGAAAGGCGCAGTGGGACAACGAAAAGAATGCGGTCGGCAATCTCAGCACGCTGAGGGAGCAGATCGAGGAGATCAACAAACAGATCGAAGCGGCAAAGCAGAAGAGTGACCTGAATGAGGCGGCGCGGCTTCAGTACGGCGAACTTCCGAGGCTCCAGCAGGAGCTTGCAGGGGAGGAAGAAGCCCTGAAGAACAAGGATATGTCGCTGGTCCACGAATCGGTGACGGAGGAAGAGATCGCCCGGGTGGTCAGCCGCTGGACCGGCATACCGGTATCGAA
>CADCOU010000310.1 GCA_902803155.1 uncultured Lachnospiraceae bacterium
CCGATCCCTCTCAGGATCTCCTCCCTGGTGTTCATTACCTCTCCATACCGGTCCAGCTGATCGCGGAACAGGTTCGTTACCACGATAACGTCAGGCCGAAGCCGCATCGTGACCTGCTTCAGTGCCCCTTCGTCGCATTCGATCACGGCATAATCCGCAAGCGGGTTCCCCTTCCGGTCCGCGCTGCAGACCAGTTCCGCAGTGATACCCGGGAGAAGGTTCGCCCCGGAACGGTTCAGAAGGCACGGTTTTCCTTCGAGCGTGATCGCTTTTTCCAGCATGCGGCACGTCGTTGTCTGCCCGTTCGTCCCGGTCACAAGTACGATATGCATGCCCCGGCTGACAGTTGAGAGAACATCACGGTCAATGGAAAGGGCTATCCTTCCGGGCAGCGTAGTGCCGCCCTTCCCTGTCAGGCGCAGGATCCCCCTCGTAAGCTTACACAGCCCGACTGCCGCTGCTGTCCGAAGCATCGTTTTTCTCTTCTTCATTCTTCTGCTCCACCGCTGTGCTGCCTGCAAGACTACTCTACCGTTACACTCTTCGCCAGATTTCTGGGTTTGTCAACATCCAGCCCTCTGGAAACGCTGGAATAATATCCGAGAAGCTGCAGCGGTATCACGCTCAGAAGGCCTGAGAAATGTTCATCCGAGACCGGCAGGCTGATCAGGTCATCCGTCTGCGACTGAGCCTCGCTGTTCTCCCCCTGTGTGATCCCAAGCAGAAAGGCTCCGCGCGCCTTGCATTCCGCCATATTGCTGAGCGTCTTATTCATCACGTTTCTCTGTGTCAGGAGACCGATGATCAGCGTTTTCTCCTCCACCAGACTGATCGTCCCGTGTTTCAGTTCTCCTGCCGCATAGGCTTCACTGTGAACATAACTGATCTCCTTCAGTTTCAGGCTTCCCTCCAGGCTGATGGCATAATCGGAACCCCTTCCGATAAAAAAGGCGTCCCTCGCACCGGAGAATCTGGCAGCGATCCTCTGAATGTGCGCTTTTGTCTCTAGACATGACGCAACCTTATCCGGGATTGCCGACAGTTCTTTCATGTATCCTTCATACTGTTCCCGGTCTATTCTGCCGCGGACATATGCCATCTGAACTGCCAGTGCATACATCACCATCAGCTGCGCGGAGAACGCTTTTGTCGTCGCCACGGCGATCTCAGGCCCGGCCAGCGTATAGAGCACATGATCTGCTTCCCTGGCGATGCTGGAGCCCTGGACATTGACGACGGAGAGTGTCTTCAATCCTCTTTCTTTCGCAATGCGGAGAGCTTCCAGACTGTCCGCCGTCTCCCCCGACTGGGAGATCACGACTACCAGGGTCTTTGGTGACAGGAGCAGTTTTCTGTACCGGAACTCCGAAGCCAGTTCCACCCGCACCGGGACCTGAGCCAGGTCCTCGATGACATACTGCGCGGTCATCCCGACGTGCCAGGCGGAGCCGCAAGCCGCGATACATACGGAATCAGCTCCCTGCAGGATCTCGTCCGTAAGACCGGCCTGTGAGAAATCCAGTTGCCCGTCCATGAGATAATGATGAAGGGTATCCCTGAGAGCCTGCGGCTGTTCATGGATCTCTTTCATCATGAAATGCTCCCAGCCGCCTTTTTCAGCCGCTTTGGCATCCCAGGTGATCGTAACCTGCTCCAGGCTGATCTCATCTCCGTTCAGATCGAAGAACTGCACCTTTCCGGGAAGGATCCTTGCCGCCTGATAGTTTTCAATGTAATAGACATTTCTCGTATACTGCAGGATCGCCGGAACGTCAGAAGCAAGATAAGACTCTCCTTCCGATATGCCTATGATCATCGGGCTGTCTTTTCTTGCAGCATAGATCTCCCCCGGATGCTCCCTGAACATCAGAGCCAGCGCATAGCTTCCCCGCACGCGGACCATCATACGGTTGATGGCGTCGATCGGGCCGATCCGGTACTTCTTCAGATAATAATCGACCAGTTTGATCGCTACCTCTGTATCCGTGTCGCTGTAAAACTGATATCCGTGCCGGAGCAGCTTCTCCCTCAGTTCTTCCTGATTCTCGATAATGCCGTTGTGAACTCCAATCACATCCGAAGCCCTGTATTCGGACGGATCGTCGTCCAGAGCGCCGCTCAGGTGGGGATGCGCGTTCTTTTCATTCGGCGCCCCATGGGTTGCCCATCTGGTATGCCCGATCCCGCACGTTCCCGGAAGCAGCCTTCCGTTATCTGTCTTCTGCTTCAGATGATCCAGTTTTCCGGCTGCCTTTACGACACTGGTCGTTCCGTTTTCATCCAGTACGGCCATGCCTGCCGAATCATAACCCCGGTATTCCAGTTTTGACAGGCCGTCCAGCAGTACGTCCGCCGCCTGTTTATTGCCGGTAAAACCGACTATTCCACACATTTATGCTCCCCTCCTCGTCTACAGATTCGAATACCCCATCAGTGCGCGGTCGACTTCCTTTGCCGCTGAGCGGCCTTCCGCGATCGCCCACACTACGAGAGACTGGCCGCGGTGCATATCCCCGGCCGAATAAATGTTTTCTTTTGAAGCGGAGTATTCTCCGGGCAGGGTCTTTACATTGCCCCGCTCATCTGTCTCCACTCCGAAGCCTTCTGTCACATACGGTTCGCTTCCCAGGAATCCGGCCGCGATCAGTACCAGCTGCGCAGGAACCGTCCGCTCCGATCCTTCGACCGGAACCATGCTCATTCTTCCCGTCTTCTTATCTTTCACGGGAGACAGCGAGATCAGGACCGCCTTTTTCAGATTCCCCTTCTTGTCTTTTATAAACTCTTTTACCGTTGTCTGGTAGACCCTCGGATCCGCGCCGAATATCCGGATCGCCTCTTCCTGTCCGTAATCTGTCTTCAGCACCCTCGGCCACTGCGGCCAAGGGTTGGAAGGAAGTCTCTCCTCCGGCGGTTTCGGCATCATCTCAAGCTGAGTGACACTCTTTGCCCCAAGCCTTATACAGGTTCCGACACAGTCGTTTCCCGTATCTCCTCCACCGATCACGATCACGTCCTTGTCCCTGGCAAGTTCTGCCGGCAGATCGGTAAAGTCACTGTCCAGAAGTCTCTTTGTCACATTCCCGAGGAAGTCAACGGCAAAGCTGATCCCGTGCGCGTCTCTTCCCGGCACATTGATGTCTCTGGGCCTGGACGCTCCGCAGCAGAGGACGACGGCGTCATACTGTTTCTCGATATCAGCCGCCGGTATGTCTCTGCCTATGTCAGCGTTCACGACAAACCGGACGCCGGCTTCCTCCATGAGCTTCACCCGCCTGTCGATCACACTCTTCTCCAGTTTCATGTTCGGGATCCCGTAACGGAGCAGTCCGCCTACGCGGTCCCTGCGTTCGTATACCGTCACTTCATGCCCCCTGCTGCAGAGCAGCTGCGCTGCTGCAAGACCGGAGGGACCGCTGCCGATCACAGCAACCTTCTTCCCTGTCCTGACCGGAGAGCAGGTCTCTTTCACCAGACCGTGTTCGTAGGCGTACTCGACCACAGCCTTTTCATTTTCTTTCGTGGACACCGGTCCGTCATACAGTCCGCAGGTGCAGGCAGCCTCACACAGAGCCGGGCAGACGCGGCTGGTGAACTCCGGAAAACTGTGCGTCATGGAAAGCCTGCGCCAGGCTTCCTCCATCCTGCCGCGGTAAACCAGGTCGTTGACCTCGGGCACCAGGTTGTGAAGCGGGCAGCCCGACGCCATGCCTGCGATCATCATACCTCCCTGGCAGAAGGGAATTCCGCAGTCCATGCATCTGGCAGCCTGTTTTCTGCGTTCCTCCTCAGGAAGCGGCAGGTGGAATTCATGAAATGACTTCACCCGCTGATTCTCATCTATGACAGGGCCATCCACCCTCGGGTATTCCAAAAAACCTGTCACTTTTCCCATGCTGTTCCTCCCCTCATCCTGCAAATATCCGGAAAGCCTCCAGCCTTGCCGTCTCCGGGTCCGCTCCGCGCCCCTCACTCTCAGCGATCAGTTTCATGATCTCCTTATAATCCGTCGGGATAATCTTCTTGAACTGAGAGATATAGCTGTCAAAATGCTCCAGGACTTCCTGCCCCTTTTTCGACCCGGTATACTGTACATGCTTTTCCAGTATCCTTTTCAGCTCCATCCTGTCTGTTTTCGACTCCACGCTCTCCATCAGGACCAGCTGCCTGTTCAGGTTGCGGTAGAGCCTGTTATTCTCATCCAGGACATACGCGACGCCCCCGCTCATACCGGCTGCAAAGTTCTTCCCCGTATTACCGAGGATCACAGCACATCCGCCGGTCATGTACTCGCATCCGTGCTCTCCCACTCCCTCTGCTACACAGACGGCTCCGGAGTTCCGGATGCAGAATCTCTCACCTGCAACTCCTGCAATATAAGCCTCGCCGGACGTCGCGCCGTACAGAGCGACATTGCCGATAATAATGTTTTCCTGCGGATCATAACCGGCCTCCTCTGGAGCGTGTATGATCAGCTTTCCGCCGGACAGTCCTTTTCCGAAGTAATCGTTGCTGTCTCCTTCCAGGTTCAGGGTCAGCCCCTTCGGAATGAATGCTCCGAAGCTCTGGCCGCCGGATCCTGTGCAGTTCACCGTGATCGTATCCTCCGGAAGTCCCTCCGGATGCTTCCTGGTGATCTCTGCTCCGAGCAGTGTTCCGAAAGCCCTGTCGGTATTGCGGACCTGGACGGAGACTTCTGCCTTCTTTCCCTTTTTCAGCGCCTTTTTCACAGCATCGGAGGACAGCAGTTCTTTTTCGTCTTTTGTCTCTTCCAGTCTGAAATCGTACTGGACCTGCGGATGGAAGGTCGAGAGCGATCTGTCTGTCCGGGACATGTCCAGAAGGATCCGGCTCAGGTCCAGCTTCTGTTCCTTCTCAGACAGGTCATCGCGGATCTTCAGAAGATCCGTCCTCCCTACAAGATCCTGCACTGTCCTGACTCCCAGAGACGCCATGATCTCCCGGAGCTGCCTCGCGATAAAACGCATGAAGTTTTCCACGTATTCCGGTTTCCCGGAAAACCTTTTCCGAAGCTCCGGATTCTGAGTCGCAACACCCATGGGGCAGGTATCGGACTGGCACGCACGCATCATCACACATCCCAGAGTGATGAGCGGTGCTGTGGCAAAACCGAATTCTTCCGCACCAAGGATCGCCGCGATCGCGACGTCGCGCCCGGTCATCAGTTTTCCGTCCGTCTCGATCACTACCTGGTTTCTCAGTCCGTTCGCGATCAGTGTCTGGTGGGTCTCCGCCAGGCCGAGTTCCCAGGGAAGGCCTGCGTTATGGATGGAGGAGAGAGGCGCTGCGCCGGTCCCGCCGTCGTATCCGGAGATCAGGACCACGGTGGCTCCTGCCTTCGCCACGCCGGCCGCAACCGTACCAACGCCGGCTTCCGAGACGAGTTTGACGGATATCCTGGCATTCTTATTCGCGTTCTTCAGGTCATAGATCAGCTGCGCCAGATCCTCGATTGAATAGATATCATGATGAGGCGGCGGTGAGATCAGGCTGACGCCTGGCGTGGAGTGCCTTGTTTTCGCGATCCACGGATACACCTTCCTGCCGGGCAGATGTCCGCCTTCACCGGGTTTTGCTCCCTGCGCCATCTTGATCTGGATCTCCCTGGCGCTCACAAGGTACCGGCTGGTCACTCCGAACCGTCCGCTCGCGACCTGCTTGATCGCGGAGCTGAGGTCATTTTCCGTACCGGCGGAGAGGATCCTCTCTTCGCTCTCCCCGCCTTCTCCGCTGTTTGATTTGCCGTGGAGATGGTTCATCGCAGCCGCAAGAGTCTGATGGGCCTCCTCTGAGATTGAACCGTAGGACATCGCTCCGGTCTTGAAACGACGGACGATCTCATCCTCGCTCTCGACTTCCGGGAGGGGGATCCCTTCCTCAGGCTTCCGGAATGTCAGCAGACTGCGGAGATACCCTGTCTGCTCCGCGTCCGCCATTCTGGTGTACTGCCTGAACTTGTCATAGTCGCCTTCCCGGGCCGCACACTGCAGCATATGGATAGTCTGCGGATTGTACCGGTGATGTTCTCCCTGGCTTCGTTCCTTGTGCCTGCCGGCGGCTGTCAGTTCCAGATTGACCGGCAGGGACAGCGGGTCAAATGCTCTGCTGTGCTGCTGATCGACAGCCCTTCCGATGTCTTCCAGCGTGATGCCTCCGACACGGCTGACAGTACCGGAAAAATAATCCCGGATCACCTCTTCACTGATGCCGACTGCTTCAAATATCTTACTTCCCTGGTAGGACTGTATCGTGGAGATGCCCATCTTGGAGGCAATCTTCACGATCCCGAACAGGACCGCTCTGTCGTAGTCGTCTACTGCAGCGTAATAATCCTTGTCCAGGAGCTCCTCATCGATCAGCTGCGCGATCGTTGCGTGGGCAAGATAGGGATTGACCGCCGACGCACCGTATCCGAGCAGCGTCGCGAAATGGTGGACCTCCCTCGGTTCCCCCGATTCCAGGATGAGGGACATCGCCGTGCATTTTTTCGTGTCTACCAGATACTTATGAACGGCGGCGACTGCAAGAAGAGACGGGATCGCGACATGGTTTTCATCCACCCCCCTGTCAGAGAGGATCAGGATGTTCGCTCCGTCTTTGTATGCCTTATCCACTTCCACGAACAGATGCCGGAGGACCCGCTGCATGGGTGCTCCTTTGTAGAACAGGGTAGAAACTCTGGCAACCCGGAATCCGTCTTTTTTCAGATCTTCTATCTTCAGAAGATCCAGATCGGTCAGGATCGGGTTTTCGATCTTCAGCACATGGCAGTTTTCTGCCTTCTCTTCCAGCAGATTGCCGTTCTTTCCAAGATAGACCGTCCTGGATGTCACGATCTCCTCTCTCTGTGCGTCGATAGGCGGATTGGTGACCTGGGCGAATAACTGCTTGAAATAATAGAACAGAGGCTGGTACTGATCCGAGAGCGCGGCGATCGGTGTGTCCACTCCCATGGAACCGATCTGCTCCGTTCCGTTCAGAGCCATGGACAGGATCCCGTCGTGATAGTTTTCCCAGGAATACCCGAATGCTTTCTGGAGCTTTTTCTGTTCTTCCGGAGACAGGCGCGGCACCTTCCGGTTCGGTATCTTCAGATCCCTGAGGCGGAGCAGGTTGCTGTCCAGCCATTCGCCGAAAGGCTTTGTCCGGGCATACTTCTCCTTGATCTCCTCGTCATAGATGATCCGTTTTTCTTTCGTATCCGCAAGAAGGATCTTGCCGGGATGCAGGCGCTCTTTCTTTATGATATGCCGCTCATCCAGATCCAGTACTCCTACTTCCGAAGAAATGATCAGCCTGCCGTCGTCGCAGACATAATACCGGGAAGGACGGAGCCCGTTCCGGTCCAGGATCGCGCCCATTACATCACCGTCGGAAAACACGATGGATGCAGGACCGTCCCAGGGTTCCATCATCGTTGCGTAGTACTGATAGAAATCCCTCTCTTCCTGGGAAAGCGTCTCATTGTGCGCCCACGGTTCCGGTATCAGGATAAGGGCTGCGAGAGGCAGCGGAAGACCGCTCATGTACAGGAATTCCAGAGTGTTATCCAGCATCGCCGAATCCGATCCGCTCTGGGATATCACCGGGAGCACCTTCGTCATGTCCTCCGCGGAGAACATGGCAGTGTACATCGTCTCTTCGCGGGCGAGCATCTTGTCCGCGTTGCCGCGGATGGTATTGATCTCCCCGTTGTGGACGAGCATGCGGTTTGGATGCGCCCTGTTCCAGCTGGGCATGGTATTCGTGGAAAACCTTGAATGGACGATGGCGATGGCCGACTTATAATCCGGATCCATCAGATCGGTGAAGAACGTCCTCAGCTGACCGACCAGGAACATTCCCTTGTAGACAACGGTACGGCAGGAAAGTGACGGTACATAAGTCCCCTCGTTACTCTGTTCAAATTCCCTGCGGATGACATAAAGCAGACGGTCAAATGCAAGATCATCCGTTATATGTTCCGGTCTCTCAATAAACGCCTGGCAGATATCCGGCATGCATTCTCTTGCCTGCCTTCCCAGCACGGACGGATCCGAATCCACTCTCCGCCACGCGAGCACCCTGGCCCCCGCTTTCTTTGCGATGATCTCAAACATGGATCTGGCCTGCCGTCTGGCGAGATCATTCTGCGGAAAGAAAAACATGCCGACGCCGTACCGGCGTTCTCCCGGCAGAGTGATCCCCTGTTCGCTCATTTTCCTGACAAAGAAGTCATGCGGGATCTGCGTCAGGATCCCGACGCCGTCTCCGGTCTTTCCCTCGGCATCCTTCCCGGCCC
>CADCOU010000311.1 GCA_902803155.1 uncultured Lachnospiraceae bacterium
CAGTTGAAGTCTGCCCACCGCACACTTCTCTTCAGCCCCTCACAGATGATCGGCTCGTCATCCACGATCAGTACTTTATACATCTCACTCTCCCGTCTGCCTTCTTCGTTAAGAGAATGTCTCCATGACCGCATGGAAACCGTCCCGGAAACCGGATCTGTAAACCGGATTTATTATACCATTCTATCCTTCGTCGGAAAACTCTCTCTGCGCTATCGATGTGCTTTGGCTGTTTTCTCTGTACTTCCTCTGCTCCTTCAGGACAGCTGTTATCCCTTCACCGCTCCGACTGTCATACCCTCGATGATATATTTATTCAGGAACAGGTATACGACCAGTACCGGTATTACGATCAGAGTGACGGATGAAAACAGCGCGCCGTAGTTCACGCCCTCTTTTGAGGCGATGTTGTTCAGCAGGATCGTGATGGCCCAGTTTTCCCTGGTCCGGAGAAAGAACATCTGCGTAAACAGGTCGTTGTAGCTCCACAGGAAACTGAAGATGCCCACTGTCACCATGGATGGCTTGCAGAGCGGGAACACCACCCTGAAGTAGGTCTGAAACATGTTGCAGCCTTCCATGTACGCGGCTTCTTCCAGTTCCACCGGCAGGGCCCTGATCTGTCCGATCAGTACGATGATCGCAAAGGACATGTTTCCCGCGATCTGCGGCAGGATTACGGACAGGAGGTTCGCTCCTACCGAAGGCGAATTGACGATGCCCCATTTTGCCTGCATCCGCATGACCGGGATGATCGTGGAATAGATCGGGAACATCATGCCTGCGTACAGCAGCAGGTTCAGAAGCGTCCATCCCCTGAACCGGTACCTGCAGAGGATGTAGGCAGCCATTCCGGAGAGCAGGATCACCGCTGCGGCAACCGAGCCGGAGATGATGAAGCTGTTCCGGTAAGCCCGGAGGATATCGTAGCCTGCGAAGATGTTCCGGTAGTTCTCCAGCGAGAATGCTTCTCCCAGCGGCAACGCGAAGGAGTTGCTGTAGATCATCTTCTTGTCTTTGAACGAATTCATGACCGACCAGGCCAGCGGAAAGATCGTAGTCAGGGACCAGAGGATCAGGATCAGGTAGACAGCCGCATATCCCGGTGAGATCGCTCTTCCTTTGTTGTTCTTCATTTCCGTCCCCTCCCTTATGCCTGATAGTCAACGTTCTGCCGGAAGATCCGGTTGACTGCCGCCGACAGGATCACGCCGATGATGACGATCACGACCGCTATGGCGGACGCGTAGTCAACGTCGCTGTACACTTTCGAATACATATAAGTCCCCGTCAGCCAGGTGTTTGACATGCCGTTTACAAACATCGTCCACGGAAGGTCAAATACCTTCAGCGCTCCGGTGACGGCCAGGATCACGCAGGTGCCGATGCTGTTCCGAAGCAGCGGGATCGAAATGTACCGGACACACTGCCATCTGGATGCTCCGTCTATCGTGGCGGCCTCGTACAGGTCGGCGGGTATCGAGGCAAGCCCTGTGAGCAGGATCACGAAATAAAACCCTACGTACTGCCAGATCACAGGGGTCAGCATGGTGAACATCGCATGCTTCGATTTCCAGTCGATCAGCTGGTTGCTCTCCCTGTTCAGGTATCCGACGAACTGCAGGAACTGGTTGATCATGCCCTTGTCATACAGGAAGACCAGGTTGAACAGGAGACCGAGGGCCGTAGCGGAGACCACGATCGGGAAGAAGAAGACAGTCCGGAAGAAGCCGGAGCCCTTTTTGATGTTGCTCACAAGCAGGGCAAGGACCAGCGCGATCCCCACCTGTCCGACGATCGTCGCAATGATCGTGATGACGGTGTTTTTCAGCGCGATCTTCATCTTCGGGTCCGACATCAGGGCAAGATAGTTTTTATACCAGGGCGTGTTCCATTCCCCGCCTGCCGTCCCCATGTACTTGATGTGCATGAAGCTGTTCAGGATGTTCTGGATGAACGGATAGTACAGGTAGATGACCATGAACAGAAATGCCGGAAGCAGAAACACCCAGATCAGTTTTTTGTTTTTATAGATTTGCGCTCCCATATCCCAACCCTCCGGACAATCAGAGGGAGCCACCGGGTCGGGCAGCCCCCTCGAATAAACTATATGTAACTGTCAGTTAATGTACTGCCGGCGCTTTATTCCGCGTTGGCTTCCAGTACGGCCGCGACTGCGTCTGCAGCGTCCACATCACCGTTTACGATGGATGCCATATCCGCGAAGATCGGTTCACGGGCTGCAGCGGAGAGGTTGTCCTGCACTGCAGGCGAGATGCCGGTGAAGGATGCAGTGTAGGTAAGAGCATCATTCTGAAGGGAATTGAACTCGCTCACATCCGGAGACGCGCCTTCTTTGAGGGCGGTCGCGGAAACTCCCGCGAATCCGGAAACGACTTCATCGGAAGTCATGTAGGATACGAAGCTGACTGCTGCGTCTCTCTTGTCTTCGTCGTCCCATGCTTTTCTGGTGATGTAGTATCCCATGGACAGTCCGCCGATCTCATCCGTGGTCTTGCGGTCGCCCTTGCCGGGAACGTGGGTCACGGTAAAGTTCTCGATGTCATCGACCGCCTCGGTGATACCGCCGATCTTCCAGGAACCGTCGATCAGGAACGCAGCCTTATCGGAAGTGAACAGCTGGAAGGTCTCCGCGTCAGTCGCGGTCAGGGTATTCTCCGGGAAATAGCCCGCCTCATAGAGGGCCTTGATGTCATTCAGGCCGTCGACCCATGCCTGGCCGTACTCGTCATCCACGCTCTCAGGCATGGTATTGTGGGTCTCCGGGCTCTGGAAATTGTAGATCGCGTATTCGAACCAGTAATGCGGGATCTCCTGCAGGGAAGCTGCGATCGGCGTGTATCCTGCGTCTTTGATCTTGCCGCAGATCTCGAGGAACTCATCCCAGGTCGTCTCGTTGCCGGGGACCTCTACTCCTGCTGCTTCCAGGACTTCCTTGTTAACAAACATTCCTTCCCAGTAGCCGTTTACCGGGACTGAGTAATTGACGCCGTCCACAGGGGATGCACCGAGCAGTTCATCTTTCATGTTGGACGCGTAGTCCGGGTATTCTTCGCGGATCTCATCGATGGAGACTACCTTGCCCTGTTCCACGAACTGGTTGGAGTCGACTCCGTTGAAGAAGAACAGGACGTCCGGTTCGCTTCCTGCCTCGAAATCGGTAATGATGCGGGACTTGAAGGATTCGTCCGATGTCGCGGAGCTGTCCTCGACTTTATTTCCGCTCTCCTCTTCCCATGCGGCGACGCTGTCCTTAAAGATCTGCGCGTTGCTGTCCTCGCCCGCATAGGTGGTGGTCACGTTGATCGTGACGCCTTCCGCAAATGCCGGGGCCGCAAGTGCCGCCGCCATAACTGCTGCCAATATGACTGTCATTCTCTTTTTCATATTCAGATCCTCCCAAAAACAGGTTTTGTATGATGACTCCATGGTATTCTGCGGGAGGAAAAAAGTGAATGAACGCGGTTGTATGCAGTTTGTTTCCTTTTGCCGTTTTGTCATCAGCTTTTGTCTGTGATTGTTTCTCTTTGACCGGAGTTGGCAACGCGCAGTACGCTGATCGTCTTTCCTTCCCCGCTGTCTTCGATCGTCAGTCCGCTGTCGTCCCCGCAGAGCAGGTGGAGGCGCAGGTTGACATTCCGTATGCCGATGCTCATCC
>CADCOU010000312.1 GCA_902803155.1 uncultured Lachnospiraceae bacterium
ACGGAAAAAGTCAAAAGGTATAGCCAGTATCCTGGTCGGGTTCGGTATCCTGTTCATGGGCATGTCTGCCATGGAAGCGGCACTGGCGCCGCTGAAAGAATCCGAGCAGTTTCTGGGACTGTTTACCATGTTTACCCATCCCGCCCTCGCAGTGCTGATCGGAATCTTCATGACCACGATCCTGCAGTCCAGTTCTGCTTCCGTAGGTCTGCTGCAGGCACTCGCGTCGACCGGGGCTGTGACATTCAGCATGGCAGCGCCGCTTATCATCGGCATGAATATCGGTAAGACGGTACCTGTCGCGATCGCTTCGATCGGGACTGATAAGAATGCGAAGCGGCTGGTCCTGGTCGATTTCCTGATGAACCTGATCAACGGGCTGCTGTTCTTCATACTCATATACGGATATCAGAAACTGTTCGGCTTCGGGTTCTGGTCTGCCATTATGACCAGAGATACCGTCGCAAACTTCCACTCACTGTTTAACGTGGTCATGAGTCTTCTGCTGTTTCCGTTTACCGGACTTCTTGCGAAGGCTTCAGAGAGGCTGATTCCCACAGACGAAGAGAGGGATAAATCCACCACGCTCAGTCTGCTGGATCCGCTCTTTGTCACAACGCCTGCGCTTGCACTGGATCAGTGTAAGAAGGTCGTTGATGAGATGGGCGTTGCCGCCATGGAGAACCTCCAGACCGCGCTGAAGCTGGCGGTTGACTGGGACGAGAAGGTCTTTGACCAGATGCAGCTCAATGAGCGTTTCCTGGACAAAGCGGAGACGCAGATCGGCGATTACCTGATCCGGATCAATGCCCAGTCCATAAGCAAGATGGATAACCGCAGATCCAATGAACTGCTCCATTGCGTCGGGGACTTCGAACGGATCGGTGACATGTGCATCAAGATCGCGGAGGTTGGCGCTTATGACAGTGAAGCAGGCATCGTTTTCACCAATGTCGGCAAGCGGGAACTGAGTGCGATCGGTTCTGCTACGACACGGATCCTGGAGATGGCAGTAAGTGCATTTACCAAGACTTCGGAACCGGATGCCGCAAGGGTGCAGCCGCTGGAGGAAGTAATCGACGGGCTGAAGGAACTTCTGAAGAATCACCATATCGACCGTCTGCAGGACGGAACCTGCGGGGTTTCTGCGGGGATCTCCTTCCTGGAGATCGTCAACGCCATGGAGAATATCGCAGATCACTGTTCCAGTATCAGCATCTATGTGATGCAGAGAATCACAGGTTACTACTTCACGGACAAGCATTCTTCGGATGCGCACGTAAGACCCGGACAGGAGGAAGAGTACAAGGCTCTGTACGCGTATTACAAGCAGCAGTACTATGATCCGGTGGATACGACGAGGCGGGTAGACCGCTTATCGGACCCGGTGCAGTGAGCCGTTTATATGTTTGTATGGTTCCGGCAGAAGACCGCGGCGCAGAAGTAAAGCTACATGGAAATATAGAATCAGGGATCGGCAGACCGGTTTGTGCAGAACCGGTACTGCCGGTTTTTTGATATTGACATTTGTTTTATAAGGCGGTATCCTTGCATCACAAAAACGCATCTTATGCAATTCAAAATACGCCACATAAAATATATGTGATCTTTTCTTTGATCAAAGCCGGGATCCCGGTAACTGATCCACGCATTCTGTTTCTGAATTCTTTGTATACCTGCACGGTTTCATACTGTTCTTATGCGGACGCGAACTTAAGCAGACGGGAAGGAGGTGCTGCGTTATGTACTGCAGTGTTATTTCTGCAGCAATCGATGGTATATCAAGCCGTATGGTTACTGTGGAAACGGATGTAACAGACGGACTGCCTGCCTTCTCCATGGTGGGGTTTCTTGCATCTGAGACCAGAGAAGCTTCAGAGCGCGTGCGCTCTGCTCTGAGGAACAGCGGAGTCCATCTCTCCCCGGAACATGTCACGGTGAATCTTGCCCCTGCTTCGCTTCATAAGGAAGGTGCGCTGTTCGATCTGGCGATCGCGGTTTCTCTGATGGGAGCCTACGGATTCTTTTCCGCGAAAGCGCTGGAGGGGATCCTGTTTCTGGGAGAACTGAGCCTGAGCGGAGAGATCTGTCCTGTACGCGGTGTTCTGGAGATCGTATCCCATGCGGACAGTTATGGCTGCGATATAGTCATTCTCCCGCGGAGGAATCTTCTGGAAGGCTGTGTCATTGAGAACGTGGCGGTACTCGGTGCGGATGATCTGAACCAGGTGATCCATTTTCTGATGGAACGGGGAGGAGGGGAAATCAGCCTGTCAGAAGACTCATCCTACGAAGCACCGCTCCTTCCGCCGCGTCCCATGGAAACTGCCCATGTGGATCTGAAGCGGCTCCGCAGGGAACAGACAGAGAAACTGGGCGTTGATTTCAGCCAGGTAAAGGGGCAGGAGCTCCTGCGCAGGGCGGCAGAGATCGCGGTCAGCGGCTTTCACAATCTGCTTATGATCGGGCCGCCCGGCGCCGGCAAGACCATGACGGCAATGCGCATCCCGACGATCCTCCCGGAGACGACAACAGAGGAGGCGCTCCAGATCACGAAGATCCACTCCATAGCCGGAAAACTTCCGGAAGATACCGGGCTCCTGATGACAAGACCTTTCCGTGCTCCGCATCACACGGTTACAGCCCCGGCTCTCTGTGGTGGCGGAGCTCCGCCGAAACCCGGCGAAGTCAGTCTTGCCCACAGGGGAGTCCTGTATCTTGACGAACTTTCGGAATATGACAAAGGTATCCTGGATATGCTCCGGCAGCCGCTGGAGGACGGCGAGATCCGCATCTCCAGAGTGAGCGGGACATTTTCATTTCCGGCGAAATTCATGCTGGTTGCATCAATGAACCCCTGTTCCTGCGGCTACTATCCGGACAGGACAGTCTGTACCTGTACGAACGCGCAGGTCCGGAGATATCTCTCTCGGATCAGTATGCCTTTTCTGGACAGGATCGATATGTGCGTGGAAGCGCACAGAGTTCGCTATGAGGAACTGACGGAGGACAGATCGGGGGAATCATCCGAACGTATCCGGAAGCGGGTAACGGACGCCGCCGGCATACAGATGGAGCGGTATCGCGGGACAGCGTACCGGTTCAACGGGGATCTAGGGCCGGAAGGAATACACAGGTACTGCAGACTGGGCAAAGCAGAGGCACAGATGATGAAGGAAGTCTATGAAGTGATGGGACTTACGGCCCGTTCCTATAACCGGGTCCTGAAGGTCGCGCGGACGATCGCAGACCTGGACGGAGCAGAGGCGATACAGACAGAGCATCTTGCCGAGGCAGTTTCGTATCGGGCAGTGGATCGTTCGTACTGGGACAGTGTGCTGAAGACAGCCTGATAAGATAAGATCTGTTGAGGAATGGAAGAGAGGAATCAGGAAAATGAATCATGAGCAGAACAAAACAGCGGACATGGAGAGATACTGGATGTGGCTGTGCAGCTGTCCGGGCCTGTATCACAATACGATACGCGCGCTGACGGATTATTTCGGTTCCCCGAAGGCAGTGTATGAAGCTGATACAAGGCAGCTTCTTGCGTGGAAAAGACTCGGAAACGAGGAGCTGACGGCCTGGGTAAATGAACTGACTGAATATAAGGATACGACAGGAACTGCGGATGCGGAGGCGCTGCTTGAGCGAAGGGATCTGAAGTTTGTAAGCAGAGAGTCCGGGGAGTTCCCGGAAAAACTGCGCTATCTTATAGACTGTCCATTCGGGCTGTTTTACAGGGGGCATCTGCCGGATCCTTCTGTCCCTGCAGTTTCTGTCGTCGGTGCCAGGAAATGCAGCAGCTACGGCGAGCAGATGGCCGAACTGATCGGAAGAGCTCTCACAAGGGAGGGATACCAGGTGATCAGCGGCATGGCGGCAGGAATCGATTCCATCGCGCAGAAAGCGTGCGTGGAGAAAGACGGCGCAAGCTATGCAGTTCTGGGGTGCGGAGCGGATAACTGTTATCCGCCGGAAGCCAGAAATCTGTACAGGATACTTCCGGAAAAGGGCGGGATCATTTCGGAGCTGCCGCCTGGCACGGCTCCGCTCCGTCCCCATTTCCCTCAGAGAAACCGTCTGATATCCGGATTGTCTGATGCTGTGGTCGTCGTAGAAGCACGTGAGAAGAGCGGCTCTCTGATCACTGCTGATATTGCCCTGGATCAGGGCAAGGAAGTTTACGCCGTACCCGGAAGGTTCAATGACCTGCTCAGTTACGGATGCAACCGGCTGATCGAACAGGGAGCAGGGATCGTTCTGTCCGAGGACAGCCTGCTGAAAAACCTGGCGGTCACACTGAATCTGCAGAGGATACTTCCGGAAGATACGGAAACGGCTGTGTCTGCAGAAGAACGGCAGAACCGGATCCTCAACATGCTCGGGGAGGAAGAACGGATCGTATACAGGGAACTGAGCACGGATGCGAGGAGTGTGGATGAACTTGCTTCTTCCTGCGGACTGACGCTCCTCAAGACGATGAACGCCCTGCTTGGTCTGCAGCTGAAACATTATGCAGAGGAAGTATCCAAAAACAGGTATTCCTTAAAACTCGCATCCTGAAACTGTCTGTGCAATTCAGTGTTTTCTTTAAACTGCACAGACTAAAGAAGGGTTGCATCAGGTTTCCTGTCTGCTATAGTAGACTCAGAGATAAAGCACATATTTACCGGAAAAGGGGCGGATATGGAGAATATCAGATCATTTGGTGTCCTCAGGGATATAAAGAACGGGGAATACAGGGTCGTGCTGACACCTGCTGAGGTCAGAGTGCTCGCTGAAGACGGCGTAAAGGTATATGTAGCTTCAGACGCAGGATATAAAGCCGGATTTGATAATGAAGACTACTCAGCAGCGGGTGCTGAGATTGCAGCCTCCAACGAAGCGAAGAAATCTGGAAGACCTGTGATTTTGTGGCAAAGGTAAAGGAAATCGAGCCGTCAGAATATGATCTCATAAGAGAGGGGCAGGTTATTTTCTGCTGTATCCATCCGGCAGCCCATCCGGAGGAGGTAGACGTACTGCTGGACAGGAAGGTAATCGCGATAACGGCGGAGGATTCCCATCGACACGGCTCTCCAAACTGTGAGGCAGCCGGCAAAGCCGGAGCATTTATGGGGCTCTGGGCGATGATGAGCAATCATGGTGGTTCGGGCAAATTTGCAAATGGTGTAGGCCCGTCGGATCCGGTCCGTGCGGTTGTCTGCGGAGCCGGTACTGTCGGACGTGCGGCTGTGGATACACTTTACAGGCTTGGCGCACAGGTCACGGTCACTGATGTGTATCAGCCGGCACTCGAAGCTGTGAAAAACAAATATCCGGATATCCGGACAATGGAGGCCGGCCGTATTGCCCTCGGGACTCTCATGCCGGAGACAGACCTTCTTCTCAACTGCGTGAGGTGGCCGAAGGATGCGGCAGAATACATGATCACGAGAGAAATGGTAGCATCTATGAGAAGAGGATCCGTCATATGCGATATCAGCAATGACTATGGATGCATAGAGACATTCCATGAGACGACCCATGACGATCCGATATATGAGGAAGAGGGTGTGATCCATTACTGCGTCAACAATATCCCCGGCGCGATTGCCGGATCCACCTCGGTAGCGTATTCTCAGGCCCTGCTCCCGCATTTTCGCTCGATAATACGTGACGGTCTGGCCGAGGCATGTGTAAAGGACGGTTATCTGAGGCGCAGCCTGACATGCTATAAGGGGTACCTGACTCACGAGGAGACGAGCGGAATACAGGGCAGACCCTGGGTCAGGCCGGAGATTATTCTGGGAATAGCAGAGAGAGAACTCGATCCGGCGCCTCCTGCAACACTGACAAAATCAGACACATATTATCCGGAATTCTCATGACCTATAGTACGGCATAAAAAGTCAGACAGAAGAATGCCGGTGAACAAAATGAAGAGCTTCCCGGGAAACCGGGAGGCTCTTTGCACGAAAAAGCGGAGAGTTCAACTCTCCGCTTAAGTGTTTATCCGCTATTATTCTCCGATCTTCAGGAACCTGCCGGTTTCATTGTTTCCAAAGGTATCATCCTGCCAGATGACGGCGATATTCTGAGCATCC
>CADCOU010000313.1 GCA_902803155.1 uncultured Lachnospiraceae bacterium
ACAGGCAGCTTTCGTTAAACCCAGGATAAACATCCGGGGTATCTGACAGAAGGGAAGAATGATGGAGTTTAACATTTTTTCACAGCGTAAGGAACTGAAGAAAAGAGGACATGCGACGGTCAGGAGGCATTATATCGTACTGACATTCCTGATGCTTGCCATGGTCATGTTCGGAACCGAGTTCAAGCACACACTGTCAAGCTGGGGTAAAAATCCCATTGAACAGGTAAAGGAGTATGGGATCACAAAGGATCCCGGCAGCGCCCTCTCAGATGACGATGCGCTGCTGCCGTCCATTATCCTGAAGGATATCACCGGTCTGGATCTGTCTTTCGCATTAGATTCGTCTGAGGAGTCGGAGAGACGGCTGGACGCGTTTAAGGAAAAGTACGCGGATTCCAAAGCGCTCGGGATGACCAACGGCGTGCTGGCGCAGATGGTTACCAGTGTCGTATCCGGCAGGCTCTTCATTAAACTTCTGCAAACGATCTATACCATCACGCGTTCGAAACAGGCTGCGAACGTGCTCTTTATCCTGGGAGCTTTCCTGTGGTATTTCCTGATCTATTTCCTCATCAAGAATGTATATTCGGCGGTAATGCGCCGGGTGTTCCTGTGTGCCCGTGTCTATAAGAACCTTACCGCGCAGGACCTCGCGCATTTTGCATTGGTCCGGAAATGGGTTGCTGCCTGCTGGACATTGCTCGTGAGGGACATATACCACTTCTTTTGGTGGCTCACCATCGTGGGCGGCATCATCAAGGAATACTCCTACTGGGCAGTGCCCTACATCGTGGCTGAGAATCCGTCCCTGAAGCCGAAAGAGGCGATCGCCCTTTCGAGGAAGATGATGGACGGTCACAAGATGGAGCTGTTCGTCTATGAACTGACCTTTATCGGCTGGTTCCTCCTCAACATGGTAACATATGGCGTCTCGGACCTTGTCTATGGCAATACGTACCGGCTCTGCGCCCAGGCGGAGTTCTACGCGGCGCTCAGGAAAGCGTATCTGGAGAAGGAGCCGGATGCGGGGAACCTTCTGAATGACCCGTATCTGTTCCGCCAGGCGGACCGGTTTGAGCGCTACGAAGTGTATTTTGACGTAGTGGACGAGATGACGGATATCTATGAGAAGAAAGTCGAGCCCACCGGTTGGAGAAAGATCGTCGCGAAATGGTTCGGCGTATGGCTCTACAGCACGGCGCAGAAGAGGGCGTACGACTCACTGGAGGAGAGGAAGCTTGCCGTACGGCATGAGAAGTATTGCATGAAGGGAGAAGCGTATCCGCAGAGACTGAACCCGCTCTGGAAGACGAGGAAGACGGACAAGCAGGGACAGTTCTCCTTCATCCGCAGCTATACAGTCTGGACGCTGATCCTGCTGTTCATCGCTTTCTGCTTCGTCGGCTGGAGCTGGGAAGTCGCGCTGCACTACATGCAGACCGGCCAGTTCGCGAATCGAGGAACTCTCCACGGACCGTGGCTTCCGATCTACGGGACTGGCGGGATCATCGTACTGATCCTGTGCAGCCGTTTTCGTAAGAACCCGGTAGTCGAGTTCTTCGTCGCCATCGTCCTGTGCGGCATCCTGGAGTACACGGCCGCATGGAGCCTGGAGACAAGGTACCACCAGAGGTGGTGGTCCTATGACGGATACTTCCTGAACCTGCACGGCAGGATCTGCGCGGAGGGGCTGCTGGTCTTCGGCGTCGGCTGCTGTATCGTCGTTTACCTCGTGGCGCCGGGCTTTGACTTTGTGCTATCGAAGGTGAAGGAGAAGATACTGATCGTCCTGTGCGCGATCCTCGGTTCGCTGTACATGGTGGACGTGATCTATTCCAGCGGACACCCGAACATGGCAGAAGGCGCCATCGAGGCGGTCGTGGAAGAAACCGAGGCGGCCGGAGGGGCGGCAGCAGGAGCGGAAACCGAAGCTGCAGCGGATATCGCGGCGGCCTCGTAGAGCTATAAAAACCGGGCGGATCACTCCGCCCGGTTCGTGCATCTTCAGATGGTACTATCATTTGCTGTCTGAAGGATTCTTTATGATATTTGACAGACGATTCTGTCAGATCAACCGGCCTTTTCGGTCTCAGTCACGATCTCGATCACGTTCTCAGTCTCGGGTTCGGTCTCGACCAGGTTCTCGGTTTCAGCTTCGGTCTCTTCTTCTTTCGGCTGCTCGAAGGTCACTACATTGCTGAGCCACTTCTGAGCGTTCTGCTCGGAGACGGCGAATGCGGTGAAGTGGATGTCTTCCGGATTCCAGTCCTTGCTGACCTGGATGGTTCCGCTTGCGCTGTTCGCGCAGTTCGGCTCGAGGTATACGCCGTCGATTGCCATGACGTAGTTGTCTTTCGTGAAGTCCGGCTCGTCCCCGTAGTTGAGGAGCAGCAGGTTGAACAGGCAGCCTTCCTCTCCGAGGTTGGTGACGGACCAGCTGTAGGTCATCAGATCGTCGGATTCATCAACAACATCTTCCCGGAACGGGGTAACGGTCAGCGCCAGGTTGACCGGATCGTCATCCGTGCTTTCCTTCATCTCCTCTGTCTCGGAGAAGCTTCCGATCCATGCATTGACCAGTGCGTCGATATTGGCGGCGTTCAGTTTGCCGGCCTCGAATTCGACCTCATTCTCCTCTGCAAATGCGCCGTATGCAGCGTCCAGCTTCTGCCCGTAGATGCCGTCGATGGTGCCCGGATCAAATCCGAGGGCAAGCAGCATCTGCTGAATCGCGCGGACATCTTCGCCGCGGCGTCCGCTCTCAACAGACGGAGAGGGCTCGATGGTCTCATGCTGTTCGAAGTTGCAGTCCTTGCAGGTACGCACACGCTCACCGGCGGTGGTGCGGGTGACCTTGGTGATCGTCTCCCAGGGACCGAAGTCATGGTCCAGTCTCTTCAGGGTCTGCGGCCATGCGAC
>CADCOU010000314.1 GCA_902803155.1 uncultured Lachnospiraceae bacterium
GTGACCCCCGCGCTGTCAGACTGGTGAATGACAAAATAGGATTCCGGATACTTCTCCGCAAAGGCGGGAAGGAGTTTCGGGAGAAGATAGGCTGAAGGGATCGTGGAAGCGCCGAGAGACAGAATGTGCCGGTTCTGCAGGGAGCAGTTGGCGACCATGCGGTCACGCATGGTGAGGATGTTGACGGCATATTCGTAGAGACGCCGTCCGGTCTCCGTGACTTCGAGGCTTTTGGTCGTCCGGACGATCAGGCGCACTCCGAGTTCAGATTCCAGCTGTCGTATATGCATGCTGACGGTCGGCTGTGAGATATACAGCTCCTGGGAAGCTTTCGTAAAACTGAGATTGCGGACGACTTCGACAAATGACTGAAGCTGTTTGAATTCCATGATCGGAACCTCCTTATGCACTTTCCATTCTATCCAGAAAGATACCTGCTGCAACAGCCACCGCCGCGTATACTGCCATGAACTGTGCAGGCTGGGCTCCGTGGATGGATTTCAGATAGAGCCAGGTCGGCAGCAGCATCTGGACCGGCTTCATGATCGTCAGATCCGCGAATACCGGGGTCAGGAACAGGCAGGCACACAGGACGATCGGGACCGAAGCAGCGATCAGGGTCATTTTCCGGAGCAGGACTCTCAGAAGGTTCGCAAAACCGGCGGCACACAGAAGGAACAGAAGCAAGGACGGAAGCTCCTTCTTCCAGGTGGTGAAAGTGCCGCTCAGATACAGGGCTGCATATGCGGCCAGCCCGAGATCCGCCATCGGGAGCAGGATGCATCCGAAGTTAAAAAGAGGTTTTCTCTGGGGACTGATCCATACAAATCTGCCTTTTCTGATATCGTCGCAGAGGTACAGGACGGCCGCGAGTGCGGTCAGCACGAGCAGGGTCGCGAGCAGGCCTCTCATCGGAGAGGAGAGATAACGGCCGCTCTCGTCTTCCGTGATGCGCTCTCCGTCCAGGTATTCCAGGTCAAAGAAATCATATTCTTCCGCACTGTCGCTGCGGACCATTTCCGCGAAACTGTCACGCTCCTGATCGGAGAAATCCCCGATCTCAGGATGAGACCGAAGCCATACTTTCAGAACGGCGGTCTCCATATCCCGGTACATCTTTCCGTAGAGCTGCTCCCGTGTCATTTTCGCGACGACGTCGTTCGTCGCGGTATAGCAGATGATCTGGTGGTTCGTCAGCTCATCCGAACCGCTCCCGAACAGGGAACTGAGCATGGCCAGTGCGCCCTCGTCGCGGCTGGAGGTCTCCTGCGCTCCGTATGCGGCGAACAGTTCGTCCAGATCATCCGGAAATACGATTCCGAGCCGTGCATCTCCGGCAGCGACTGCCTCTTTGACTGCCTTGCCTCCGGGACAGGCAAAGTACTGTACTGCTGCAGAGTCATCCTGCACCAGCCGGTCTATGACCGCGAGCGCGGCAGCGTCATCGGGCCTGCCGGGCGCTACGGCAACCGTAACCAGACTCCCGGACTGTCCGGATGCCAGATTGACGCCCAGGACAAGGAGCGGGATGAGGGCGAGCAGTACCAGGAATACCGGCTGCTTCATGATCCGCTTGTTCAGAAGGAGCGCCTGGGTGAAGGCACGTCTTATATGCTTCATCAGGCACCTCCTTTCGATGTGAGCCTTCTGCCGCGCAGCAGGACAGTCAGGAAAAGCAGTGCGGCCGTCCACGCGGCAATGCAGAGAAGGTGAATTCCTGAAGCAGGTTTCTGCTTTGCAGAAAGCTGCAGATACTGAAGCGCATGTCCGGTGGGAAGGAGAGATGCGATCCTTTTCAGGCTCTGCGGCATCGTCTGTACGGTATAGAACACGCCGGATGCGTAGGAGAGGGCGATGGTTGCGAGGAACTGCATGAGCACTCCCGTGATCAGGTTCGGGGACAGCTCGTAGAGCAGCACATCAATAGCTCCTGCCAGAAGGATGACAGGCAGGAAATGAGGGCTGTAACAAAGGAATCCTTTGATGAACCGGGCGCCGGAAACGCCGAATGCGGAAAACGGGATCGGCATACGGCTCAGGGCAATGGCTATGAGAGGCAGGAACAGGATGCAGATCGCCCCGAGGAGTGTGACAAGGCTGATATATTCGGCCAGGACCTGCAGGAGAGATCCCAGGTGACGCACCCTCAGGAGCCTTCCGAGCGTGTAGTCGGAACGGATGAAGGACCCGGCGCACATGATTCCCAGAAGGAGGATGAGCAGGAGCATCATCGCGATCAGATAGAAACTCTCTATGGAGAGCTGTGCCGACGCCTTTACATATTTGACACGGAAGATCCTGTTGCGGTGGAGCAGATCCTGCAGCGTTGTCAGCAGCAGGTCCGTCTGTGCTTCTGCGATGGTGTCCGGATCGGCGATCCCGCTTGCGATATAATACTCTTCCAGGGCGCGTGAACCGTTGTTCATGGCACTGATGATGCCGGATATTTCGTCCGAGAGTTCTTTTATGAGCAGAGTGGAGATTCCGGCATCACTTGCCGGAAGTATGAGCGTCATCCGGTCCGTCTCTCCGGCCAGGAGTGTATCCACCAGACCTTCCGGGATGACGATCGCACCGTAGAGGCTGCCCGAACGGAGCTGCTTTACTGCTTCCTCCCTGCTCGCGCATGATATGAAGTTAACTTCCTGGGAAGAAGAATCAAGGTTCTTCAGCATGGAGAACGCAGTATCCAGGTATCCGGACGTTGCGATCCCGACGACTCCTATGCGTATCCTGGCATTCTCGTCTCCCTCCGTCAGATCCTCGGCGCGCGAGGACTGCAGATAGAGCATGCCGCCCAGGGAGAGACACAGAAACAGCGTCATGATGCACATCGCGGGATACACCTTCATGACTGCTTTTATGCGGAGCTGTGTATAAGTGAAAAATCTGGACATTCCGGAATGCTACTCCTGGCTCAGCTGTGATGCAAGTTTCTCCATATCGTTGTCGAAATGATACGGAGAGGCGGTTCCGTTTCTCAGGATATATGTCTGACTGCAGGCTTCGATCTCGGTCTTCTCGTGCGTCGCGATCAGTACGATGCCTCCGTCCTGGCAGAACAGGTGCAGATAGCGCAGTATCAGTTCCTTTGCGGTCAGATCCAGTGCCGCGCCGGGTTCATCCAGAAGAAGAACAGACGGATGATCCGCCAGCGCACAGGCGATGGAAAGACGCTTTTTCATGCCTCCCGACAGGTTCCGGACATTCTTGTGAAGGAATTCAGTGATCCGGAGTTCTTTAAGGATGCCTTCCTCCAGTTCCCTTTTGAGGATGCTCCGCCCGCCGGTATACCAGAGCCGGAGGTTGTCCAGCGCAGTAAGTTCATCCAGAAGCGGCGTTGACTGGGGAACATAGCCGATCATGCTGGAAGAGAGCGCACGGTTTTTAAAAAGGTCGGTACGCTTTCCCTGCCAGTCCTCGCACAGGAAAGACCCTGAATCTGCCTTGAGCGTGCCTGCCAGGATCGACAGCAGGGTTGATTTGCCGCATCCGTTCTTGCCCAGGATGCCGACCATCATACCGCTTTCTGCCTCCAGGCTGACGCCGGTCAGGACATCTGTCCTCGCGTAGCGTTTTCTGATCCCGTCAACTGTGATCTTCATGGAAATCCTTTCCTTATCTGTGCGGAATACATCACGATAGCAGTATCAATGTTACCACATCGCGGGATTGCATGAAAGTCATGATTTTGATAATATAATGCTTACAGACAGTAATCATTACACGCTACAAGAAACCGGAGGTTTGGATTATGAAAAATATGAAGCATATGCTGCGGGTATCTGCCGCGTCCATGCTTGCACTGGTCCTCGCGGTGTCTCCGATGAGTGCGGCGGCGGGAGAGACTGAACTTCAGGGGAACCTGGAGACTATTCTGGAATCGTCTGAAGAACTGCTTGAGACAACCTCGGAGCAGCTGCAGGGAGCGTATGAAGGCTATATCCGCATACAGGCAGAGGACCCCATGCGGGCTGTGATCGCGCAGGCTGCCGGCGGAACCGACGACATGTCCTGGGTACAGAATGCCGGGCTTCTTATGCAGGAAGCACCGAATGAGAGCGGCGGAGCGGATATGGAGGCCACTCTCCTGTTTAACGATACGGAACTGTATCACCTGCAGATCTCTTATGATGCCGCGGAAAAAACAGTCTATGCAGTCTGCCCGGAACTTCTGGACAAGGCCATGGCGATCCCGGTCGAACAGCTCAGCGAGAGCGCGCAGGACGTCGCGACGACCCATATCTCCCCGGAGATCCTGATGGAAGCAGGGTCGCTGCTTGATGAGTTCTCTGATTTTGTCGGATCGATCCCGCCTGAGATGCTCCAGGAGGAAGCCATGAATTATATCGGCACGCTCGGAAGCCATATCGTGACCGAGCAGGGGATCGCGACCGTTACCGCAGGAACCCTCTCACAGGAGGCAAATACATCTGTCTTCAGGATCTCTGCGGAAGACATGAAGGAGATGATCCCGCAGCTTCTGAAACTGCTGTCGGAAGACCAGCTTCTGGAGCAGGCCCTGAAGAGTGAATTTGTAACGCATATCCTCAACCTTGCCGCCAGACAGGGCGGCATGGGCATGGAACTGTCCGGCGAGGATATCCTCACGCTGATCCAGTCGTATCTCTCGTCAGCGGCAGATCAGGATTATTCAGGGGTGTACGGGTTCTGCCTGACCATAGGAACCGCCGATGACGGAACTCCTGTCAAGGTCAGCCTGGCACTGGAAACAAGCGGAGTGACTGCGGAGCTGTTCAGCCTCGATGCGGTAGAGGCCGGACCGGATCATGCTGTTGAGTTTAAACTCGGGCAGGTTCTTGCAGGAGCGATGGGACCTGACGCTTCAGCGGTAAGCGGTATCGTGATCCAGGGAACCAAAGCGGATTATCCTTTTGTCAGCGAAACACTCAGCGTCAAAGCGAACGGCGTGGCTGTTCCTGTCTTCCAGATCACGGATCTGGATGTGGAGGACCTCGGACTCGGTCTCCTGACCGGAAAATTCACGTTCTATGGTGAAAACATGACTGTTGCCTGTGATTTCCACAGATCGGAAGAAGACGGAGGCAGACAGATGGATCTCTATGTCAATGACGATCTCTGGTGCGCGGTCACTCTGAATCTGTATGAGGCAGAGAGCGTTGACATTGATCCGATCGACACATCCGATGCAATGCCGGTGTATGACGAAGAGAGTCTGGCGGCATACATGAGAGATACCAATGTGACGAAAATGATTGAAAAACTCGCCGATGCGGGAGTGCCGCAGGAATATGTGGACAAACTCACAAGTTCAGAGGCATCTACGGAATCCTCCCGCGAGAATGTGGAAGAGGCAGATCCTGCCGCATAAGACGGCGGAAAAACTGAAACGGTATGCACAGACAGGCGGTTTCCCTGAAGCCGTGCATTAAAAAGTGATATAAGTGATGAAAGAACTGCCCGCAGGGTTCTCCTGCGGGCAGTTCTCTGTGCTCATACAAAACTCATACAAATTTGTTCAGTCCGGGATCATAGCTGTAATCGATCGCAGAGAGCTTCTCCTCGATATCATCCCGGTCTGCATTGAAAAACGCACACAGTTCATCCAGGGAAGAGAATTCATCCCTCAGTTCTGTGTTTACCACGCTGAGCAGCATCATCGGATTGTTCGGAAGCAGACTTGCCATGGTCCCTCTCTCCTTCGGCCGGACGAAGCGGCGTATGCAGTCCCCGGCGGTCTGTGCCGTTACTGCGCATGCATTATATGCTTGGAGGCAGGCGCTTGTCAATGAAGGTCGAAACTGCTATGATTGCTGCAAGTTACCGCAGGTTATCATTTCCGTCTGCACTCCGCAGGGGAAGAAAAGGAGCGGATTCTTATGCTGGATAATTTTAGGAAGATGGAACCGTTGACTCCGCAGGAGGAGAACAGGGTTTACCGCAAACTGAGACTGGCGGTTATCATCATAGCGGCTTCAGTGCTGGCTTATGTCATCTGGTCCATTGTTGCGAAGAAGGGGTTTTCGACGATCTACTATGTGCTGATCGGTATATTCCTGGTCAGCCACTGGATCCTTTCAGACGTCGCTCCGATCTGGCTGTGCAGGGCGCTTGCGGGGAGGAGCAAAGCACAGTCAGAGGCATACGTGAAGGCTGCCCTCTTCGGCCTGCTCTCCGACATCGGGCTCGGCTGGTTCCTGATTGCGATGAGCAACCACTCGATCTACGGTGCGCTTCTGTATCTGCTCGGGGTCACTTTCGCAAGGAAGCAGAGAGAGATCTACAACAGCAAAGAGGAAGAGACAGAGGAAGAAACAGAGATTGCTGAAGAACCGGAGAAAACGCCGGAGCATCTTCCGACTGCGGCAGACCGCCTGAAGAGGCTCAATGAACTCAGCGCACAGCTGGACGCTGAGAAAGGCGCGGAAGAGCCGGAGATTGAGGTGAATCCGGAGATCGAAGAAAACGCAGGGGATACAGAGGAAGACGATGGATCTGTTTGAATATGCCGCAGGCAGAAAAAAAGAGACAGATGCCCCGCTGGCATCCAGGATGCGCCCGAGGACACTTGAGGAAGTCGTCGGACAGCAGCACATCGTGGGACGCGGGTGTATGCTGGAGCGCGCGATCCGCGCGGACAAGCTGACATCCATTATCTTTTACGGGCCGCCGGGGACAGGGAAGACGACATTGGCGCAGGTCATTGCCGGTGCGACTTCCGCGCAGTTCCGGCAGATCAACGCGACCGCTTCCGGTAAGAAGGATATGGAGGAGGTTGTCTCCCACGCAAAAGAGACCCTCGGTATGTTCGGGAAGAAGACGATCCTGTTTATCGACGAGATCCACCGGTTCAACAAGGCGCAGCAGGATTATCTGCTCCCGTTCGTGGAGGACGGGACCGTTATCCTGATCGGTGCCACGACCGAGAACCCGTATTTCGAGGTGAACGGGGCGCTGCTCTCCAGGTCAGTCATCTTTGAACTGAAGCCTCTTTCACGGGAGGATATCGAACTGCTTCTTGACCGCGCGGCAACAGACATCGAGCGGGGGATGGGCGCTTTTCAGGTGGTCCTGGATGATGACGCGAAGCGTTTTCTTGCTGATGTCAGCGGCGGGGACGCGAGAGCTGCTCTGAATGCCCTGGAGCTTGGCGTACTGACGACCGACCGCAGCGAAGACGGGAAGATCCATATCACGCTGGATGTTGCATCCGAGTGTATCCAGAAGCGGGTAAACCGTTATGACAGGGACGGCGATCAGCACTATGACACGATCTCTGCCTTCATCAAGAGCATGCGGGGCTCCGATCCGGACGCTGCCGTGTTCTATCTGGCAAGGATGCTGAAAGCGGGAGAGGATATCCGGTTTATCTCCAGAAGGATCATGATCTGCGCGGCGGAAGATGTCGGTATGGCGAATCCGCAGGCGCTCGTCGTAGCCTCGGCGGCAGCCCAGGCTGTGGAGAGGGTCGGCATGCCGGAAGCGCAGCTGATCCTGGCAGAGGCTGCAGTGTGCGTTGCGGTCAGCCCGAAGAGCAATTCCTGCACGCTTGCGATCGGCGACGCGTCGCAGGCAGTGGAAAACAACCGGTTTACGATCCCGCCTTATCTGCAGGACGCGCATTACAGAGGCAGTTCAAGCCTGAACAGGGGGATCGGGTATGAGTACGCGCATGATTTTCCGAAACACTTCTCGAAGCAGCGGTACCTGCCGGAGGAACTCGGGGACATGACATTTTACCATCCGTCCGGGATGGGGTTTGAAAAAGAGGTGCAGCGTTATCTGGACTGGATCCGGACTGACGGGGAATAAACGCCGCGGCGCCGGCGCTGCAGAAACAGAAATGACAGGAGAGGGATATTCATTATGATACAGATGCTTGACCGGATCAGCAGTTATGTGGGGGAAGCGTTTGAGAGCGCGGGA
>CADCOU010000315.1 GCA_902803155.1 uncultured Lachnospiraceae bacterium
ACCGGGCTGCCTGGTGGATGCCGTGGTGCTGGTGGAACCGGAGGGACGCAACGAAGCCTATACCGCGCTTACCGGCAGTTTTGAGATCCCCTATGCAGAGTGGATGGACTGGAATGAGAAGATCGACAGTACATCCGTACGGCATTCCGTAAGCAGTGCTGCCGGAAACATTATCGGCAGGCGGGCAGCCAGGGAACTCAGGGTCGATGACATCGTGAACATAGGCATCGGGATCCCGGAGATGGTATCCCGCCATGCCCGGAAGAACGGGATGCTGGATAATATTACGCTGACTGTGGAATCCGGCGGTATCGGCGGATTTCCGGTATCGGGGGAGGCTTTCGGAGCCATGATCGGCGCGGCCTCCGTCTATGATATGGCCAACCAGTTTGACCTGTATGACAATGGCGGCCTTGACATCTGCTTCATGGGAGTGCTGGAGGTTGACCGGTACGGAAATGTCAATTCCCACCGCAGCGAAGGCGCATTTGCAGGAATCGGCGGTTTTGCGAACATAACCGCGAAGACGCCAACAGTGATCTTCTGCATGACCTTTAATACGAAGGGTCTGGAGGTCTCCCAGAAAAAAGGTGTCGTGTCGATAGAAAAAGAGGGAACAGTCCCCAAATTTGTGAAGAAGGTACGCAGCATAAGCTTCTCCGCACGCCGGGCGATCGCCAACGGGCAGAAGGTTCTGTACGTGACGGAGCGGTGCGTATTCCGCCTGACCCCCAAGGGACTTAAGCTGATTGAAACGTATCCCGGAATCGATGTAGAGCGGGACATCCTGTCCCAGCTGCCCTTTGAGGTAGAATTGTGAGCGGGCAGGTTGTGCTGATACGAGGTTGATAAAATGAGCGGTATTAAGATTATCAAAGGAAATTTTTACGATTGCTCTCACAACAGGAAACTCAGGGTACGGTCCGGTTTTTACTGCGTCGTGAAAGACGGAGTGTCTCAGGGTGTATTCAGAGAGATCCCTGCCGAATATGCCGGTGCGGAAGTGACGGATTACAGCGATAAGATTATCATTCCGGGCCTGGTGGATCTTCATACCCATGCCCCGCAGTATTCTTACCGGGGAAGCGGGATGGACCTGGAACTCCTGGACTGGCTCAACACATATACATTTCCGGAAGAGGCGAGATACAGTTCTATGGAGTATGCCTCACAGGCCTACGGCATTTTCGCGGAGGATCTCGTCAGGTCTGCAACCACCCGTGCGGTTATTTTCGGGACGATCCACAGGGAAGCCACGCTCCTGCTGATGGATAAGCTGGAAACAACAGGGCTTGTCACATACGTCGGGAAAGTGAACATGGACCGGCATGCCCCGGAAGACTGCATGGAGGAGACAGAAGATTCGCTGAAAGAGACAAAACAGTTTATTGAAGAATCCGGAAAGTATGAGAATACACATCCCATTCTGACGCCCCGTTTTATCCCGACGTGTTCGGATGAACTGATGAGAGGGCTGGCCGGAATACAGTCGGTGACAGGACTGCCCGTTCAGTCACATCTTTCAGAGAACAGGAGCGAGGTAAACTGGGTCAGGAAACTGAGTCCGGAATCACGGTTCTACGGAGACGCATATGATAGCTTCGGTCTGTTCGGGGGTGAATGCAGAACGGTGATGGCACACTGTGTGTTCTCGCATGAAAAAGAGATCCGTCTTATGGCGGAGCGGGGAGTTTTTGCGGCTCACTGCCCGAACTCGAATACGAACCTCGCTTCCGGCATCGCTCCGGTCCGCAGATTCCTGAATCATGGTGTCCGGGTCGGACTCGGATCGGACATCGCGGCAGGACACAGCCTCAGCCTTTTCGATGAGATGATCAGCGCGGTACAGGTATCGAAGCTTTACTGGAGATATCTGGATGGGAACTGCAGACCGCTCCGGATCACCGAGGCATTCTATATGGCGACGCGCGGCGGCGGAGAATTCTTCGGAAAAGTCGGGTGCTTCAGTGAGGGGTATGAGTTTGACGCACTTGTGATAGATGACTCTTCGATAAGAAGCGCACGTGAAACAGACGCCGTGGCGAGGCTCCACCGGATGATATACGCGAATCATGAATGCAGAATCTGCGCGAAGTATGTGAAGGGGAAGGATATTTTTACATCCGTTCACTGACTGAATCAACGGTCTGGGAGAAGTTGATGACGTGACCGGTTCCGGCTTGCCGGAACCGGTTTTTCAGTTAGTCAAAATCTATGATTTCCCCCCTCTTCTTTCTTGAATATCTGTCTATTCTGTGGTAGCATGAACTTAGTTTTAGTAACTGTTCTATACAATCTTCACAATGATTCATAACTGTAAAGGAGGAAACACCATGAGGAAATTTATCTCTGTACTTCTTGCCGGTGCTATGATCGCCAGCACGATGCTCGGCACAACGGTCGTTGCCCATGCGGATGACGACATGAGGGTCGCAATGATCACGGACTACGGTGACATCACGGACCAGTCTTTCAACCAGACGACCTATGAAGCATGCCAGGCATGGTGCCAGGAGAATGGTGTAGATTTCACCTACAAGAAACCCGCTACCGATGCGGACGCAGATCGTGAGTCTTCCATGGAGGAAGCAATCGAAGACGGCTATAACGTAGTGGTCATGCCCGGATATGCATTCGCGGTAGCTATTGTCAATGTTGCCCCGATCTATCCGGATGTCAAGTTCGTTGCGCTTGATGTCTCCGAGTATGACCTGAACACCGCTGCCGGCGGTGAGTTTGCTGAGGACAATGTATATTCCGCAGTTTACCAGGAAGAGCTGGCAGGCTACATGGCAGGTTATGCGGCAGTCAAGCTTGGCTACAAGAAGCTCGGCTTCCTGGGCGGCATGGCTGTTCCGGCGGTTATCCGCTACGGCTTCGGCTTTGTACAGGGCGCAGATGACGCTGCTGCAGAGCTTGGCCTGGATGATGTGGAACTGAAGTATGTCTATGGCGGACAGTTCTTCGGCGATGCCGACATCACTTCCGTTATGGATACCTGGTATCAGGGCGGCAC
>CADCOU010000316.1 GCA_902803155.1 uncultured Lachnospiraceae bacterium
CAGTATACCGGTTGCGATCTTGCCCCACCAGGAGAGCAGATTGCCGTTGAAAGTAATCAGTGCCGGAATCGCTGACTTCAGCAGTACGCCGAACAGCGTACCGATCATATAGCCGACACCGCCCGTCATCAACGTTCCTCCAATAACAGCGCAGGTGATAACTTCAAGCTCACCGCCCTGCAGTGCCAGGTTCCATCCGCTCTTAACATAGAGGACATATGCAAAGCCTGCCAGCACAGAGCAGAATCCGTTAAATGCGTACACAAGGATCTTTGTACGCGCCACGGGAAGTCCCATCAGTTTCGCGGACTGTTCATTTCCGCCGATCGCGTATACGTTCCGCCCGAAACGGGTCCGCTGCAGCAGGATCGTGCCGATGATGATCATGATGATAAACAGCAGCAGATTGAAGTTAATGTAACATATTGGTTTGATCTTCGCCCACTCTCCGTCTTCATTCCACCACTTCAGATAGATCTTGAAACCGGCCAGAGCGTCGATCAGCTCATTGTTGATCTCGATCGATTCGCGGCTGATCAGTGAGCAGACGCCTCTGGTCAGGAACATTCCTGTCAGAGTCATGATGAACGGCGGAACACTCAGGTAATGAATGGCCGCTCCCATAATAGCGCCGAGTCCTACTCCGACTACCAGCGCAAAGGCCAGGCATACGAAAGGATGCAGATTCATCCTCGCAACACCGTATGCGATCAGCATTCCTGTCAGCGAGGATACGGCACCGACAGACAGGTCAATACCGCCTGTGATCAGCACCATCGTCATTCCGACCGCGCTTATCCCGTAATAAGCGTTCTCCGTGAACATACTGATAATCAGGGTACGGAGTGTCAGGAAACCTGCGTCTGCGTAGTTGATAGCGCCGAAGATGTAGATGATCAGGAAAATTCCGATGGTCGCGTAGACCATGATGTATTTCGGGTTCATAATGCGGGAGAGAAGGCTCTGCCGCTTCCTTCCGGTTGCTTCCATGAATGTGCCTCCTTTCCTCAACCCTGCTTCAGGCTTGCGCGCTTCTCAGAACGGCGGGCGAAATACTCACGCACAGGTTCGCTCTGAAGAACGATGACGACTGCAATGATCAATGCCTTAAACGCCATTGTAGCTTCCGCGACAATTCCGAAGTAATACACAAAGGTTACGATCGTACGGATGATAATGGATCCGATCAGAGTACCCAGCAGGCTGAACTTTCCGCCTGTCATGGCAGTTCCGCCGATAACGACCGCGAGGATCGCGTCCATTTCATAGTTGATGCCTGCGTTGTTGGAGTCGTTCGACATGATGCGGCTGGAATAGATCAGGCCTGCGATACCGGATAAAAAGCCGGTGATCGAGTACACGATCATGATAACTGCATCTGCGCTGATTCCTGACAGCCGGCTGGCGCTGCGGTTCACGCCGACCGATTCTACGAACGTGCCGAAAGCGGTTTTCCGCACAAACAAAGCCATCAGCACACATACCACCGTCATTATAACAATCGGCATCGGAATCGGTCCGAGGTTTCCCTGTCCGATCACACGGAACGGAGAATACATTGTCGTGAACTGCTTTCCATTCGTCAGGATCTGTGCAATTCCGCGTCCGCTGACCATCAGGATCAGGGTCGCGATGAACGGCTGCATACCTCCTTTGGCGATGAGGAATCCATTGAACAGGCCCATAATCGTACAGGTGATGAGCGGGAACAGGATCGCCATCCAGAATGGCTTAACCGTGTAGTCACCCGGCGTTACATATTCCAGAACATCCCAGCGCATCAGTTTAAGAGCCATGGCGCCGGAAACCGCTACAAGTGCGCCGACTGACAGGTCGGTTCCGCCCAGGGCGATCGCAAGCGTCATACCCATCGCAATAATGGTGATCTCTGCGGAACGATTGATGATATCGATCAGACTTCCGTACAGCACACCGGTCGACGGCTGGATACTGATCGAGAAAAAGTCGGGACGGATTATGAAGCATACAATCAGGATGAGGAGCTCCGCGACTACTGCCCAGGTAATCTTTGACCTGGTGAGCGCGGACAAGTTAAATGATTTCTTTTTCATACGCTGCCCTCCTCTGTCTTACCTGCCGCGGAACCTTCCGCGATGATGCTCAGGATATCCTGCTGCGTGCAGGTTGCTCCGTCTACTTCCGCCACTTTCTGGCGGTCACGCATGATAACGATCCGGTTGGAGCAGCGGATGATCTCATCCAGTTCGGAACTGATGAAGATAACAGACACACCGTCATTGCACATCTCCAGCATAAGTCTCTGTATCTCTGCTTTCGCTCCGACATCGATACCACGGGTCGGCTCATCCAGGATCAGAACATCCGGATCCGTCGCCATCCATCTGGCCAGGATAACTTTCTGCTGGTTTCCGCCGGACAGCTCTGCGATCTTCTTCTCCGCATCCGGAGTAGCGATTCCAAGCGCCTTAATGTATTTATCCGCAAGTTTATCCTGCTCCGCTCTTGACATCGGATGCAGGAAACCGCGCCTTGCCTGTACCGCCAGCATGATGTTCTCACGGATGGACAGATCACCAATGATGCCGTCCACCTTACGGTCTTCCGGACAGAACGCGATCCGGTCCATAATGGCAGTATGCGGATTCTTGAGATTGACGACGGCACCTTTCTTCTTGATGGTTCCCTGTGTCGTCTTCTCTGCGCCGAACAGCATCTCCGCTGTCTCGGTACGTCCGCTTCCCAGCAGACCGGCAAAGCCCAGAAGCTCGCCTTCCTTCAGATTGACACTGATGTCTTTCACCTTACCGGGCACTCCGATATGCTCCGCCTCCAGCATGTACGGTGCATCCGGCTTCACATCCGCCCTCTTCAGGTTGAAGATCACATCGATATCCTTACCGATCATCTCTGTGACCAGCTGAACCTTGTTCAGTTCATTGATCCCGTAGGATCCAATCAGATGACCGTTGCGAAGAATCGTCATACGGTCGGATATTTCATAAACCTGATCCAGGAAATGGGTAATGAAGATGATTCCCATTCCGTCTTTTTTCAGATCCTTCATAACCTCAAACAGGAGCTGAACTTCATTGTCGTCCAGCGAGGATGTGGGCTCGTCCAGGATCAGGATCTTTGCCTGTACATCAACAGCACGCGCGATCGAGACCATCTGCTGGATTGCGGTTGAATAGAAGGACAGCGGACGGGTGACATCAATGTCCAGATGGAATCTGGCCATGAGTTCGTCTGCTCTCCTGTTAATGGTCTTCCAGTCGATCTGCCCTCTCTTCATGGGCTGACGTCCGATAAAAATGTTCTCCGCGACCGTCAGGTTCGGGCAGAGGTTGATCTCCTGGAACACAGTGGAGATGCCCAGATCCATAGCCTGCTGAGGGCTGGTCGGATTGATCTCTTTTCCTTCCAGAAGAATCTGACCGGCATCTTTATGATTAACCCCGGTCAGGCATTTGATCAGTGTGGATTTTCCGGCGCCGTTTTCTCCCAGGAGGGAGTGAACCTCACCTTTGCGTAGTGTAAAATCTACTTTGTCCAGTGCCTTGACGCCGGGAAACGCTATTTCAATCTCTTTCATTTCAAGGATAATATCTTCCGGCAAGTTCATACCTCCTTGGTTTGGCGTTGTCTCTCGGAAAAACAGGGCGGTGAAAGCCACCGCCCCGTCTCAGTATCTATTCAGCAGCTCTTCGGATCAGCGATCCGATCAGTTATTGTGAGCTATCGAATTAATATACGCGCTCGTCGATTACATCTGCAGCCTTGACAGATACAACTGTTCCAAGGTCGATGCCGCCGTCCATATCATAGACGCCTTCTTCCGGATGGATGACTTCTTTGCTCATCTCTTCGCCAGCTTCCAGAGACTCGATGCAGCTCTCTACGAACGGGCCATACAGAGGTGTGCACTCGATGGTAGCATTCATCTCGCCTGCTACGATTGCTTCGAAA
>CADCOU010000317.1 GCA_902803155.1 uncultured Lachnospiraceae bacterium
TGATGAGATGAAGTTTGGCCTGAATAACAGCAGTGTTGACATCACTCCGCAGGCAGCGGCCGCAGCGCCTCAGGCCGGCGGCAATTCCGCGGCAGCCATCATTGGAGGCATCCTGAATGCAGCTGCGAACGCGGCTTCCACCGGTCATGTGGATCCGCATATCAGCCCGGAATACGTCAAGTATGAGCAGATCGGCGCGGATATCACAGCTGCCCTTACCGGAGCCCAGACCATCGTCCGCGAGGAGAAAGAGGCCGCAAACGCGGCTCCGAAGATTGCCGTCTGCCCGTTCTGCGGAGCGCAAACGACTGTCACACCGGACGGTAAGTGCGAATACTGCGGAGGTTATATCGCAGATAAGGTCTGAAAGGCTGACTTTTCGTACTGAGAGCGTAAAATGAAAAGACTTCCTGCTGCACATTGATGCAGTGGGAAGTCTTTTTATATTTGCTGCAGAGTATATTCAGTCGGTCATATAGTATTTCATTGAGTTTCCATTCTCAAATGTCAGTTCCAGATAATGTCCGTCTTCATCGGTTCCGTATACGGCGGAAAGAATTCTTTCATCCGAGATCACGGTCTCCTGCTGCTGATCTGCAGCCGCATCTTTTCCGCTTCCGACCAGTCTGCGGTATTTCCGGAACACTTCATTCTGCGTATCTCCGGTCACGACCTGCGAATATTTCTGCATGTTGACCATCGCATAGTTCTTGACGATCCGGTTATCGTCGGTCATCACCATGATGTAGGCTGGTGAACCATCCACGTTGATAATACTTGGGAATGAGGCTACGTATCCGTACTGCTGCAGTTCGCCGTTCGCCGCAGCCATTGCGGAACTCTCGTCCGCGCCTGCAAGCGTCATGTATTTCGCCTCTCCGGTCCTGCCGTTGACCATAAGCATTCCGATGTCGGAATGATCCTCGCTGGTCGCGGATGTGACGCCGGTATAGATCCAGATATCCTTGTCATCTGCCAGATATCCGAAGTCGGAAGCGCTGTAGGTATCTCCGTCTTCGTCCTTCATCTCACATTTCGTGGAATTGCGGCAGCCACGCTTGCCAAAGACAGAATTCCAGAAACCTCCGCTTAGCATGCCGTAATAGTCATATTTCTCGCAGACGTAATCACCATCAAACACGGTATCCACCCATTCCGGCACTTCGCTGAGCGCATAACGCTGTGATTCCCCGGTGATGGCATTTGTAAGGATGACTCCGATGTTCTCCGGATTGCTCAGGAACACGCGGTTGCGCCGCACCTGTGTGATCCAGTACGGATTGCCTTCTTCGTCGATCTCAAACCAGGTGCTGCCGAACAGCAGTGTGGGGTACTGCATGCGAAGATGCCTGCGGATATCCCGGGACAGATAGGCTCCGGGCGTATAGCAGATCCCGCTCTCCGTCCGGACCAGTTCGGCCGTACCGCTGATCGGATCGACGATCAGGTAACCGGGCGTCCCGGTGTCACGGTTATTGAAGTACTTGAACAGACCGTCATAATCCACGACTGCAGTCTTCTTCACTCTTCCCTTGTAGGTGATCTGCGTATAGTCACCGTCCACAAACTGGCTCACGACATCTTCCAGCGTCCCCAGTTCCCTGGATCCGATCCTGGACGCAGTCGGAGTGTCGATCAGCGCTATGTTGCTGACGGAATCCGCCTCCGGCCTGGCTTCTTCAAACGTCGTAGTCTGAATCTCTCCGAGAGTCGATGCATAATTTCCTGCATGAAAGAGCGGCGAGCAGAACGCGATCGCGAGAAGCAGCACTACCGCGCCGACAGTAAAGAGTGTCAGTCCGGCTTTCTGCAGTTTCGTGACAGGTGCACTGACGCTGATCTTCCCGGGACGTTCCCTGATGATAACACTCTTGCCCCCATCACCCGGCGTTCCCAGGATCAGGAGCAGCAGCGATCCGAACACCAGGACCATGATCCAGAAGGAAACCGCGGTCGGGTTCCACGGGATCAAAAGTAAATAGTTGGTCAAAAACAGAAGTATTGCCCATATGATCAGCGGTACTATCTTACGTTTCATGTTGCCTCCTTCCGGCAGGTAAACTACATTTCCTGCTAAAGCATTGCTCTAACATCTTCCACGTAGTCTTCGACCAGTTCCGGAGTTCCATTCTCTGTCTCAAGGATGATGTCTCCGAGTTCATCGTATGCTTTTTCGTTGATCTGATCGATAAAGACCGATAGCATCAGGTGTTTTTGGTTTATATACTCCTTCCAGGGTTTCTCGTCAAGGAGCAGCTGAAGGAACGCGCTTTCTTCCGGGGTAAAGACGGACGAAGCCCCCTGCGCGGGTATCTCCGCTTTCTGCTGAAGCTCGTGTTCCGATTCGCATCCCGATTCAGCCAAGCCAGAGTTTTGGTCATACAGCATTAATTCCTGCGTCGGCTCAGGGAAACCGGGTCCAGAAAGGTTCGGCCCCGGTATATGCGATTCTGCCCGATATGCCCCTGTCATTGCAGCCCACAGCGGATCTGTTTCTCCCAATCCCTCATCAGCATCCTCTGTTCCTTCCAGAAGCCTGTCCCTGGTAATGTCAGCCGCCGCCCGTATGTCGGACAGCCTGGTCAGGTCGATCCGGACCTCCGGTTTATTTCGCTCCGCTTTCTCTTTCAGCCACTCTTCAATGATGTCGCTGATCAGTTTTGCGGTACCGGGGTCCCTGCGTCGGTCCGGAAGCGCATTCTTATAGTGAAGCGCCTTGCGGAGAAGCCGCTCACATTCCCGGACGAGTTCCGAGAGCGCACGGATCTCATCCGGATTCCGCCAGGAAGAATAACAGGAGCGGCTCCATTTTCCCCCTGTATACTCATAGGACCGCACCGGATCCACTTCATAGCGGTAACCGTCCGGCCGCATCGTCCTGTAAGGAAGCCAGGCAAACATCGTATGAGGCATTCCTTTCCTCACCCCGAGCAGCCGGTCTGTGATCCCCTTCCCCTTCCGGAAGCGCTCATTTGCAGAGACAGTCCTGACTGTGCGGGCGATCACGTGGCAGGCATCTTCCTCGACCAGCGGAAGGAACCTGGATGAGTCGATCTGATCGCCGACGATGGTCCGGACCGCCGCGTACAAAGAATGATCATCTGCTGTATCCGCCGCCGACAGTGCCAGATTGGCAGCCTCCGTCTCCGGGTCACTGATGCAGTAGGCCAGTGCAAGATCATGGTCAAGCTCATAGGCTATGCAGAAATCACGGAGAACTCCTTTCAAAGACGCATCTCCTTTTGCATCCGGATCTGCGGACGCCTGCACACGAAGCAGGTTTTCAAAAGCTGTCTGCGGGGAAGACACTCCGATCAGATTGACCATCTCCGCGGCATACAGCCGTATGAAATCTCTTCCGCCGGATACTTTCTCTCCCCGGCGGATCCGTGACCTCCAGGAAAAATATCCCCGCAGTTCGTCCACGTTCAGTTCCTGGTAGGCAGTGAAAATATGGCGGATCGGCACCCCTCTCATCCGGTAGTCGTCTTCATAATCCGCCATGAACTCAGCCTGTTTCAGAAATGCGGACGTCCTCTTCTCCTCTTCCACCTCATACTGCGCCGTCATTTCCAGAAGAGACCGGATCTTCTCCGGAGCCGATCTGCCGGCCGCTTCCGCCCTGCCCTTTCGGTATCCGCCGTAGAGCTCTTCCTCTGTGATAAACTTCCAGGTGGATCCGGACGCACGATATCCGGAAGTGCCGTAACTGCACTCCCTGTCAAAAGAGTTGTCTCTCCTGCCGTTCTTTCCGAACGGGACAGATTCATCCTGATACACTCCGGGCATATGCATTCCTCTGAAACGGGTTTATCCGATTGCTTCGTAACTAATGATTATACCAGATATGCTGTAAAAATTCCGTATGTAATCCGCCCGGATTATTTCTGCA
>CADCOU010000318.1 GCA_902803155.1 uncultured Lachnospiraceae bacterium
CAGACCGTGAACCACCTGTGCTCCGCACATCTGCCGCAGCTTCGCTGCTCCTGTTCACGGTTGTGGGGGCAGTTACCGCTTCGCGGTTATGTCCGGGAGGAAAGAGCCGGTACTTACATGCAAGCATGACGTTCCGGCTCTTTCCTCCCGGACACTGTGAATGGTAACTTTATCGTGCAAATTCCTCGAGTTTTAATCCCGGGTTACGTTCCTCCACCATACCGACGGACCAGCTGTTGACAAACAGAAGGAGCGGACGATTCTTCAGATCCACGATCCGTTTCATATCCGAGGTCCCCGTAATCGATTCCACATTCACTTCATCCGGATTGGCTATCCATCGAATGTACTCATACGGGAGCTCATCCATACGGATCTCTACGTTGTATTCATTTTCAAGCCGGTACTTCAGGACATCAAACTGCAGCACACCGACGACACCGACGATCGTATCCTCAAGTGTACCGTTCGGTTCCTCGAAGATCTGGATCGCGCCTTCCTGCGCGATCTGAGCCATCCCCTTGACAAACTGCTTGCGCTTCATCGTATCCATCGGCCGGACTCTGGAAAAGTGTTCCGGCGCAAAAGTCGGAATCCCTTCATATGCGAACTTGTGACCGGGCATGCATACCGTATCTCCGATGGAAAAAACGCCCGGATCAAAGACGCCTATAATGTCTCCGGCATATGCTTCCGACACCACATGACGCTGCTCCGCCATCATCTGCTGCGGCTGGCTCAGACGCATCTTCCTTCCGCCCTGCACATGGAAGACTTCCTTTTCCGCTTCGAATTTTCCCGAGCAGATACGCATGAACGCGATCCTGTCACGGTGCATTTTATTCATGTTAGCCTGGATCTTGAATACAAAGGCAGAGAACGGCTCTTCCACGGGATCCACTATACCGCAGTCCGCTGTACGTGAGAGCGGCGGCATGGTCATCTCAAGGAAATAGTTCAGAAAGATCTCAACACCGAAATTCGTCAGAGCCGATCCGAAGAATACCGGTGACAGCTGCCCTGCGGATACTCTCTCCTGATCAAACTCGGCAGAAGCCCCGTCAAGGAGTTCGATTTCGGAAAGCAGGTTTTCTTTTGCTTCTTCTCCGATAAACTCACTCAATGCCGGGTCGTCAATATCGATCTCAGTTGCAATGCCTTCCTTCGTACCCTTCTGTGTGTCCTGATAGGTTACGACATGGCGGCTCCTGCGGTCATATACGCCCCTGAAAGCTTTGCCGGAACCGATCGGCCAGTTCATCGGACAGGTTGCTATACCGAGCTCCTTTTCGATATCGTCCAGAAGGTCAAAGGTATCGTTCGCGTCCCGGTCCAGCTTATTGATGAACGTAAAAATCGGAATGTGGCGCATCACACAGACTTTAAAGAGCTTCCTCGTCTGTGCCTCAACACCTTTTGAGGCGTCGATGACCATGACCGCCGAATCGGCTGCCATGAGCGTCCGGTACGTGTCCTCAGAGAAATCCTGATGTCCGGGTGTATCCAGGATATTGATACAGTATCCGCCGTAATTGAACTGAAGCACGGAGCTTGTAACGGAGATACCTCTCTCTTTTTCAATCTCCATCCAGTCAGAAACCGCATGCCGTGCAGTCGCTTTTCCCTTAACCGATCCTGCCAGATTAATGGCTCCGCCGTAGAGCAGGAACTTCTCTGTAAGAGTCGTCTTTCCGGCGTCCGGATGGGATATGATTGCAAAAGTCCTTCTTTTTTCTATCTCTTGTTTCAGATTGCTCAAAACCTATGCTCCCTGTCACCTGTCGGTTATCTTATCCAATGTCACATTTTAAGTCCGGATCATCCGGAGCATTGCCCCGCCATAATACCCGGACACAGCGATTAATCATACCAATCATGCGGGAGCATTGTCAACTCCGGCACGTTGCCATACGTATCCAGTTTGGGTATAATACTGTGAGAAAAACACTGAACGCACAAGGAGATCCCGTTATGAGTGAAAAACGCGTTGTTGTCGCCCTCGGACACCAGGCCCTGGGAACCGATTTCCCCGGCCAGTATAAAGCTGTGCATTCTTCGGTGAAGGTTCTTGCGGATCTGATCGAAGACGGCTGCCAGCTGATCATCACGCACAGCAATGCCCCCCAGGTCGGCATGATCCATACCGCACTGAATGAATATGCAAAGAATCATGAGACCTACAACGCACCCATGTCGATCTGCTCTTCTATGAGCCAGGGCTTTATCGGATACGATATCCAGAATATGCTTCGGACAGAACTGATCTCGCGCGGGATCTACCGGACGGTTTCCACTATCATCACGCAGGTCATCGTGGACCCGTACGACGATGCATTTTACCATCCGCTCAAGGTGATCGGACGTATTCTGACGCGGGAGGAAGCGGATGCGGAAGAGGCGAAGGGCAACTACGTTACAGAAGTACCGGGGCAGGGATGGAGACGTATCGTCGCAAGCCCGAAGCCGGTTGATATCGTCGAGATCGAAGCGATCAATGCGCTGGTGAAAGCCGGACAGATCGTGATCGCAGGAGGCGGCGGAGGCATACCTGTCCTGAAACAGCCGCACCGTCTCAAGAGCGCAAGCGCGATCGTGGAAAAGGATCTCACAGCCGGAAAGCTTGCCGACCTCACGGATGCGGATATCCTGATGATCCTGACATCGGAGGAGCAGGCGTGCATCCATTACAATACGGAAGACCGGCAGCCTCTCGGACAGATCTCCGCAGCAGAAGCCCGTAAGTATATTGAAGACGGTGAATTTGACGAGAAAGGGATGCTTCCCAAGATGGAAGCCAGCGTGAACTTCGTCTCTCAGAAAGAAGGCCGCAGAGCCATTATTACCTCCATCGATCACGCTGTTGCTGCTCTGCACGGAGACGCCGGCACTATTATCTGCTGACCGCCGGGATCATTCATAATCGGGCAGGAGAAGACGCCTTCACAAAAAACAAGTCTGCCAATGGCAGACTTGTTCTTTATCCTGTCAGCTCATTGCTGATGCTTCCACCACAATGTATCCGTGAGAGCTCAGGTTTTCCTCAACCTCCCAGATATCGTCCGTGGAAAATACCATGATCGGCAGTCCGGACCTTCTGTCAAAGGAAAGATACAGGTAATGGACGTTCACATTCATCCGGACCAGCGTCTTCAGCAGACTGTTCAGGTTACCGACCTTATCCTCGACCTCCACGCCGATCACATCTTTCAATGCGCACAGATAGCCCGCTTCGGTAAGGGCCTTCAGGGCGATATCCGGTTTCGACACGACCATACGGTTCACGCCATACTCGGCGCCGTCATCTGTCATGGAGCCCAGGATATTGATATCCTGTTCCAGAAGGATCCTCGTGATATCTTCCAGAGTTCCTTTTTTGTTTTCGGCATATACTGACAACTGCTTTAGCATTGTGATCCTCTCTTCCCTCTGTTACACCATTCAATGTGTCATCCCGGGTATGCCCGGAATTATTCCGGCATCATCAGTCAATGTTCCTTGCTCCCCGGTACAGTTCTTCCAGACCTGCCTCCCGGATAAACTTCCTGTCTTTCTTATTCAGCACGGCATTCCTGCACAGATCCGGCCGCTTCTTCGCCGTCAGAAGCAGAGACTGTTCCCTGCGCCATCTGTCGACCGCTCCGTGATTGCCGGACAGAAGGATCGGCGGAACCGATTCTCCGTGCCACTCTTCCGGACGGGAATACTGCGGGTATTCCAGAAGCCCGTCGCCCATAAAGCTCTCTGTCTCTGCCGAGTCTTCATTGCTCAGCACTCCGGGGACAAGCCTTGCGATCGCATCCATCATGACCAGTGCCGGAAGTTCTCCACCTGTCAGGACGTAATCACCGACGGATACTTCATCGGTCACAATCTCATCCAGCACTCTCTGGTCAATCCCTTCATAATGCCCGCAGAGAAAGATCAGGTCTTCCTCCCCGGCAAGTTCCGACGCAAAGGCCTGGTCAAAGGGACGTCCCTGAGGAGACATAAAAAGAACTCTCGTCCGTTTCTTTCCCTGTTTATTTTCATCGGGAAGTTCATCGGTAAGCGGTTCAGCTGCAGATGATTTTTCTCCGGACGGGTCGGCCTGCCTCAGATCTCCGGCAGCGATCCGTTCAACAACACTCCGATACGCACGGTACACAGGTTCTGCCTGCATGATCATGCCGGCTCCGCCGCCGTAGGAGTAATCATCCACGCGCCCCTTCCGTTTCTCTTCCGCATAATCCCTGATGTCCACCGCATCCAGCGTGATCAGGCCTCCACTCATCGCCCTGCCGGTGATACTGGTAGAAAACGCGGCTTCGATCATTTCCGGGAATAATGTCAGTACATGGAAGTTCATCCGATTACCTCGTTTCAGTTTTCACTGCTGCTCTTTCCGCCTTCCAGCCTCTGTCCGGACGCATCGCATTCGTACCATTCACAGTTCTCTCCGTTTTCATCATAGGAGATATGGTAGTAATGCAGATCCAGCACATGGCTCCTGGCTCCGTCTACCATGCAGGTAGACTGCAGTTTGACAATGCCTGAGTACGCACCTGTTTCAGGAAGTTTCCATTCCGCGTGCCAGCCTCCGTCCTCGACGGGTTCTGCGCTGATCCACTTGATATAATCCGACCTTCCTGTAGGCCGGTATCCGTACATCTTCATGCAGCACCGGAATCCGTCGATCCTGTCGCTGGATACATTGCGTATCGTGAAGGACAGCGTGCGGTTCTCTTCGTCAAACGGATCGTAAGTGATATCTGCCGTCACGGGTTCAACATGCGCCTGTGCGTTCATCCAGGAAGAAGTCTTCGACAGCTCTTCTTCGATCTTCTCCGCTCCGTCTCTCTCATTCAGCGTATCGAGGTTCGAGAACAGGTTCGTTCCCATGCCCAGTCTGTCGCCTTCGATCTGCACGCCCATGGCGGCAAGCGTCGTCGGGAAATCGTCCACCGTGGAATACTCCCTCTTCTCATCACGGACAGGTTCCGCGGAAGAATTGATGTAGGCCGTATAGACTTTTCTCACATAGTCTTCAGGGGCACTGTCACAGAAGGTTGCCATCGTCGGATGGTCCCCGGATACCACGATCACGGTGTCCTCATACCAGTCCTGCTGGCTGCACCACTCCAGAAACTCCGCGGTCTGACGGTCCGAGCAGGCAATCGCGTTCGCGTAAGGGGAATCATAACGGTTCCCGCACCTGCTGCAGGTGTAACCGTCCGGGTAATGCGTATCCACCGTAAGCATAGTGAGGTTGAACGGCTGATCAGACGCAGACAGTTCGTTCAGACGCTCCTTCGCGAAGGCAAACAGTTTTTCATCCTCGAATCCCCAGAAGACCTTATATCCTTGGGGAAGGCCATGTTCCGCATAATAGATGTAGTCATGGAATTCGTAATCTCCATGCTCTGAGAAATACAGCCTCCGGCCCCCGAAAGTAGCATCCGAACCGATCAGAAGATCATTCACATATCCCTCTTCCTTCAGGATATCTCCGAGTGAGGTAATATTCGGGAAGAAAGATTCCTGGGTGCTCATATAATTGGTGTCCACACCCTGCATCTCCAGCGGGATCTTCAGCGGAAGCCCCGTAGTTGCCGCAAACATGCCGCCCATGGTCCAGGTCGTGTATTTCCAGGAGACCGCACCGTTCGGATCCGTATCGCCGGTTCCTCTGAAATCTTCTGCTTCTCCCGCGATCTCTGTCAGTTCCGGGATGTAATTCTCCCCGAATATTCCGCCGTTTTCCTCATCGCAGTAAGCAAGTTCCATGGATTCCAGATACAGGTAGATCAGGTTTCTCTTTTTCTCCGGAAATGTCAGTTCCACCTCATTCGGATCCACATAGTTATCCTCTATGTATGAGGAACGTTCCTTACTGCTTCTGATATATTCAACAACTCCAAGCTTTGAGCAGAAACGGATGGTCTGAAAGACACCGAAAACGGCCGCAGCTGCAAAAAAGATCCCGATGACGGGAAACCTCCTGCCCTTTCCTTTCAGAAAACAGTAAGCCGTAACGACCGCAAACAGGACCGCTGCCGTCGGGATGACCGCATATACCACATAATCACGGATGATCCCGGAGTCAGCCCCGTGAAGAGGCTGCGTGAGAGTAAACAGGATCTCGTCCAGATTCAGACCGCCCCACTCTTCCAGTGCCCACTGAGCGCTTCTCCCGACCAGCAGCAGAAACGCCGAGAGTGCCAGTACAAGTATGACGCCTGCCTTATTCTGTTTTGTTTTTCTGTCTGTCTGATGATTCATGGTCCAGCAGCCTGTTCAGTCTTCCAGTCCCGGAAGCATATGAACCTTCATGTAACCTTCCTGCGGATTGATCTCCAGGATCACGTCCGGTATTGCCGGAAGCAGGATCTCTTTTTTCGGATCCTCCGCCGAGGCAATGACGTACACATTGTTCGCGCCGGTTTCCATGACATCCTCCAGCGTTCCCAGAACACGTCCGTCATCCGTGACCGTCTTCAGTCCGATCACGTCTCCTATGAAGTATTCATTTTCCTTCAGTTCTATGGCGTCTTCCCTGGATACATACAGATCGTGCTTCAGATAACACTCCACATCCTCGATCCGGTCCAGGCTCCGGAACTTGACGATCACCAGGTTCCTGAAATAGCGGACCCGTTCCACATGCAGCTCTGTCCTGCCTCCGGGCATCTCCACAAAGACACGGTCGAGATCATCGTACCGGCGCACATCCTCTGTAGTCGGATAGACTTTCACTTCTCCCTTCAGACCGTGTGTGGACAGGATCCCTCCAATCTTCAGATACTCCAGCATAGTCATGCTCCCACATTGAAAAAAGACAGGATCCGCAGGTCCGGAACATCCGGGCCCGGCGGATCCGGGGTTTTCACTCTATGATATCGATGATCACTTTCTTGTCGTCCCTGGAAGCTGCAGCTTTCACCACAGAACGGATCGCCTTGGCGATGCGTCCCTGCTTTCCAATGACTTTGCCCATATCCGACGGGGCAACTTTCAGCTCGATCAGTACAGATCTCCCGCTGGCTTTTTCTGAGACTTCTACTTCATCAGGGTGTTCGACAAGAGCCTTTGCAATAGTCTCTACTAACTCTCTCATTCGATTCCCCTTTTTTTATTTTTCAATTCCGGCAATTTTGAACAGCTTCGCCACAACATCTGTCGGCTGAGCGCCGTTGGCAAGCCACTTCTTAGCTTCCTCTTCATCGATCTTGAAGACACTCGGCTCCTGTTTCGGATCATAGGTTCCGAGCTCGGCGATGCAGCGTCCGTCACGCGGAGATCTGGAATCCGCCACAACGATGCGATAGAACGGAGCCTTTTTCTTACCGGTTCTTCTAAGTCTGATCTTTACTGCCATTTTATAAATCCTCCTGAAATAAAATAAATCTTGATCTTCTATCATGAACTGTCTCTGACAGGTTCAATCACTCTGTTAAAAGAGGCCGCCGCCTCCGAAGGGAAGCCGGAGCCCACCCTTCTTTTTACCTTTCAGCTGTCCGCCGAACTGCTTCATCAGCTTTCTCGCCTGATCGAACTGCTTGACCAGTTTATTGACCTCACTGATGTCCACGCCTGCGCCTCTGGCAATGCGGTTCTTCCTGGACTGGTTCAGCAGGTCCGGATTGGCTCTCTCCTGCGGGGTCATGGACAGGATGATCGCTTCCGTCTTCGCCATCTGGCTCTCATCGATCTGGTCTTCGAGCCCCTTAAGCTGTGAATTGCCCATGCCGGGCATCATCTGCAGAATGGAACTCATGCCGCCCATCTGCTTCATCTGAGCCATTGATTCGAGGTAGTCATCGAATCCGAATGTTGCCTTCCGGAACCGGTTCTCCATCTCCCTGGCTTTTTCTTCGTTGATGTTCGCGGTAGCCTTCTCGATCAGGCTCATCACATCGCCCATTCCGAGAATTCTGGAAGCCATCCTGTCCGGATAGAACGGTTCCAGGTCTTCCGGCTTCTCACCCATGCCGGCATAGAGGATCGGCTTGCCGCAGGCTGCCCGGATCGAAAGCGCTGCGCCGCCTCTGGTATCACCGTCCATCTTTGTCAGGATAACGCCGTCGATTCCGATCTTTTCCTCAAAGGCAGTGGCTACATTGACTGCGTCCTGACCTGTCATGGCATCTGCCACCAGGATCGTCTGGTCCACATGAACTTCCTGCCGGATCTCCCGGAGCTCCTGCATCATGGCGTCATCGATCTGAAGACGTCCTGCCGTATCCAGGATCACAACATTGAAGCCATTGTCCTTCGCATATCCGACCGATTCCCTGGCGATCTGCTGCGGACGTGCCTGCGTCCCCTTCTCAAAGACCGGAACCCCGACCTTCTCACCGCTGACTTGCAGCTGTTTTACAGCCGCCGGCCTGTAGACGTCACAGGCAACCAGAAGAGGTTTCCTTCCCGATTTCTTCAGCTGTGCCGCGAGCTTTGCACAAGTCGTTGTCTTACCGGCGCCCTGAAGGCCCATCATCATGAGAACCGTCACTTCCGACGCAGGCCTGAGACTGAGCTGTACGGCCTCTGAACCCATCAGCTCCGTCAGTTCATCGTTTACGATCTTAATGACCATCTGCCCGGGATTCAGCCCGTTCATGACATCCTGTCCGATCGCCTTCTCCTGCACGCTCTTC
>CADCOU010000319.1 GCA_902803155.1 uncultured Lachnospiraceae bacterium
AACCAGGATTTCGTGAGCATGAACATCGGTTATGACGGGAAGATCTATTTTCTCTTCTCATCTGAGATTCCTCCGCGTATAGACGGGATGTTTGTTGACACCGTCGCGGACGCTGAGTATACGATGATCGCCGTCACTCCGTCCTGGGAGACCAGTGCCATAGAGAAGGAAGAGCGGATCAGCCTGGGGAAACACAGGATGAACTTCCATTTCATTCTGCCTGTTCCGGACGGGTCATTCCTTCTCCTCGGATCAAGGTGCAGGAATTCAGCCAAGGAAGGTCCCGAGAAGAATGCTGTGTTCACCGACAGAGAGGGAAATGTCCTGCGTTCATTTACATTCGGGGACGGAATCGCGGACTGTATCGTCAGGGACGACGGAACCATCATCACCAGCTATTTCGATGAGGGAGTGTTCGGGAATTACGGCTGGGACGATCCCATCGGAAGCTGCGGCGTGTGCACGTGGAATACAGCCGGTGAGAACATCTGGCGTGCCGACAGGGACATTGCCGACTGCTATGCAATGAATATCGATGCGGAGGGAAACCTCTGGTATTATTACTACACGGATTTTCAGCTCGTCCGCACGGATTTCAGAACCGAGACCGGGTATGACCCGATGGTGGAAGGGGCTGACAGTTTTGCGGTGACCGGAAACGGCAGTACCCTGATCATGAACGGCGGATACGATGACAGGGGTACATACTATCTGAGCAGGATCGGAGAAACCCCGTCGGAGGAGAAAGAGCGGCTGGAGTTCATGAGGGAGGATGGGAGCGTCATCCCGGCAGTGCATGTGATCTTCAGAGGGACGAAAGCGATCGTCCTTGCAGGAGGCGGCATGGCCTGCTTCATGGACTTTGCTGATTTGTAACAGTCTCAGGATCGGCTCAAAAACCGGAGGTGGATATATGCCGCTCAGAATAGTCCGAAACGATATCACGAAGATGAATACCGAGGCCATAGTGAATACAGCAAACGCGCAGCCCAGGGTCAGCACCGGCTGCGACAGTGCCATTTACAAGGCTGCCGGGTACGAGGAACTCCTGTCTTACCGGAAGGAGAAGATCGGCCCCGCAGCTGAGGGGCAGGCATTTATCACGCCGGGATTTCATCTGCAGGCAAAGTATATTATTCACGCAGTGAGCCCGCTCTATATGGACGGCAGTCAGGGAGAGGAAGAGAAGCTCCGTTCCTGTTACCGTGAGAGCCTCCGGATCGCGAAGGAGAATCATATCCGGTCCATTGCCTTCCCGCTGATCTCTACCGGGAGCTTCGGCTATCCGAAGGAAGAAGGCATGCGCATAGCCGTCGATGAGATCCATGCATTTCTCCTTGGAAATGAGATGGAGATCTATCTGGTGGTCTTTGACGAGAAGACGACACAGCTCGGCGGGAAGATCTATCCCGGACTGGAAGAGTACATCGACCGGCATTATGTGGAGGCGAAACAGAGAGAAGAATACTGGGACGCAGCATACGAGGCAAAGGAGACAGCTCTGTATGATGAACCGGAGGGTGGAAAGGGGCTGCTTTCCAATCTCATGTCCGGCAGGAGACGAAGGGAGGAAGCAAGAAGGCGGGAGGAGAAGAGAGCAGAATCCGCTTTCATGCCGAATGCTCCGATGTCGTCCCAGATGGGAAAACCGTTTGCTGCACCGAAACCTTCCCATGCCTTACCGCTATCCGGAGGCATGGCAGAGGATGACTATCCTGACTTTGAGGAGGAGCATGGAAGCAGGCTGGAAGAGCGCATGCGCCATCTGTCGGATACCTTCTCCCAGTATCTGCTGTTCCTGATCCGCACGAAAAATATGAAGAATGCCGATGTCTATAGAAGGGCTGTCGTGGATAAGAAGATCTTCTCCAAGATCAAGAACAATGTGGATTACCATCCGAATAAACTGACAGCTCTCTGCCTGTGCGTCGGTGCGAAGCTGAGCATGGACGAATCTGTTGATCTGCTTGCAAGGGCGGGGTATGCTCTTTCACCAAGTGATAAGACGGATATCATCTTTTCATATTTCATCGAAAATGGTATCTACGATATGATTGAGATCGCCATCCAGCTGGAATTATATGGACTGCCCTGTATCATAGAATGAACTGGATCCGGATGATCCGAATTATCAGGTAATTTGAAAAAGGTAATTTAAAACGGGATCTGAAAAGGTCGCTTTGCGGGAGACCTGTTTCAGATCCCGTTTCCGTATAATGAGCCCATCAGATGAGACACCGGCCGGTGAGAGTAAAGCATAAGGAGGGCACATATATGCGTAAAGGATTAACAGAAGTGGTATTTATCATAGACAGAAGCGGTTCTATGGGAGGACTGGAAGCGGATACGATCGGCGGATTCAACTCCATGATCGAGAAACAGAAGAAGGAGGAAGGGGAGGCATATATCTCAACGGTGCTCTTTGACGACCGGATGGAAGTACTCTATGACAGGGTACCGGTCGGCAGGGTGGAGCCGATGAACGACAAACAGTACTATGTCAGAGGCTGCACCGCGCTCCTGGACGCGATCGGAGGAGCGATCCATCATATCGCCAACGTACACAAATACGCCCGGGAGGAGGACAGGCCCGAGAAGACGATCTTCATCATCACGACTGACGGCATGGAGAATGCCAGCCGCAGTTACAGTTACAGGGAAGTAAAGAAGATGTTGGAAAAAGAGCAGGACAGATACGGCTGGGAGTTCCTGTTCCTCGGGGCAAACATGGATGCGATCGAGGTGGCCGGAAGATTCGGGATAAGAAGAGAGCGTGCGGTCAACTATGAGTGTGACAGTGCGGGGACAGCCCTGAACTTCCGCGTTTTTTCCGAGGCTGTATCAGCTGTAAGAAAGTCAAAGAGCAGGGAGGAGACAGACATGATGATGGAAGCCTGCTGTGCTCCGATCCGGGAGGACTATGAGAAGCGGCACAAGAAATCGTGAAAAGAACGGCACGGAAATGTGCCGGTTTAAAACACCTGTCTGATGAATGTCGGTTGTGGTCAGTTCAAATGCAGAGGAGGAACGAAAACAGAGCTTATGTCGCGGGTTTCTGGCTCATGAGGTCCTTCAGGCTCTTCTCGTAGAAAAAGTCATGGACCATCTGATCATACTCCTCCCACATGGGCAGGGTACGGCAGATGTCACGCCGCGGACATTCGTTGGCGCCTCCGGCAAGGCAGGCGACGGAGGAGAGTGTCCCTTCCATCAGTTCCAGAATCTCCCCGACGTTGTATTCCTCGGCGCTGCGGCACAGTTTATAACCGCCGCCTTTGCCGCTGACACCGGAGATCAGGCCTCCGGATACCATATCTTTCACAATAATCTCCAGGTATTTTTTGGAGATTCCCTGTCTGGCAGCTATGTCCTTTAACGGGATGCAGCTGCCGTTGTCATGTTCTGCAAGGTCGATCATCACCCGGATCGCGTAGCGTCCTCTCGTAGAGATCATGGTTCGATCCTCCTTTCCGGTCTTTCGCCTATTATACAGCAGGGTAAATAGGTAAATCAAGAGGTACGGGCAATAAAAACCCATTGACTCAGTAGGCGAAAGGGAATATAATCACAGATACAGGAAGAAAGGAGAGAATTCCATGATTTACGCAGATAACGCCGCCACGACCAGGATGAGTGAAGCGGCGATTCAGACCATGACAGCCCTGATGAATGACTGCTGGGGGAATCCGTCCAGCCTGTACATGCACGGGCAGAAGTCGAAGGAGATACTGGAGAAAGCAAGGGAGGATGTGGCATCCGTGATCGGGGCCAGCCCCCGGGAGATCTATTTTACTTCAGGCGGAAGTGAAGCGGACAATCAGGCCATCCTGTCTGCCGCGGCACTCGGCTTAAAGAATGGGAAGAAGCATATCATCTCAACGGCGTTTGAACATCACGCCGTCCTCCATACGCTGGAGAAACTGAAGAAGCTGGGGTTTGAGATCGAGCTTCTGGACGTCCATGAGAACGGCCTGATCGATCCTTCCCAGGTAGAGGCCGCGATCCGGGAGGATACCTGCCTGGTGACGATCATGTTTGCAAACAACGAGATCGGAACGATCCAGCCGATCCGGGAGATCGGGGCGGTCTGCAGAAAGAAAAACGTGCTGTTCCACACGGACGCCGTGCAGGCGATAGCCCACATCCCGGTGAATGTCGTGGAGGACAACATCGACATGCTTTCTGCTTCCGGGCATAAGTTCCACGGCCCGAAGGGAGTCGGGTTCCTCTACGCAAGGAAAGGGATCAGGCTCTCGAACCTGATTGAAGGCGGAGCCCAGGAGAAGGGCAAAAGGGCAGGAACGGAGAATGTTCCGGGGATCGGAGCGATGGCGGAAGCGCTGACGGAGTCAGCCGGGAAGATGGAAGAAAATGCCGCATACATGTCGAAGATGAGGGACAGGCTGATCGAAGGACTTAAGAAGATCCCGCATTCTGCATTGAACGGGGATCCGGTGCACAGGCTTCCCGGGAACGTGAACTTCTGTTTCGAGGGGATCGAAGGAGAGTCCCTGCTCCTTCTTCTGGATGACAAAGGGATCCAGGCTTCTTCCGGAAGCGCATGCACTTCGGGATCGCTTGACCCGAGCCATGTGCTCCTCGCGATCGGAAGGGTGCATGATGTGGCGCACGGTTCCCTGCGCCTGAGTATCGGCGAAGGGATCACGGAGGAGGAAACAGATTATATTATCCGGTCGGTCACGGAAGTCGTGGAGTACCTGAGAGGCTTCTCACCGATCTGGCGGGACCTGATGAGCGGAAAGAAGGAATTTATCCTGTAAGGAGGAAACGAACATGGCATTATACAGCGAAAAGGTGATGGATCATTTCCGCAATCCACGCAATGTCGGCGTGATCGAAGACGCGAACGGGATCGGGGAAGTCGGAAATGCGAAGTGCGGCGACATCATGAAGATGTACCTGAAGATCGAGGATGACATCGTCAAGGACGTGAAGTTCGAGACGTTCGGCTGCGGCAGCGCGATTGCGTCCAGCTCCATGGCGACGGAGATGATCAAGGGAAAGCCGCTGAGCGAAGTCATGCAGCTGACCAACAAGGCTGTGGCGGAAGCTCTGGACGGA
>CADCOU010000320.1 GCA_902803155.1 uncultured Lachnospiraceae bacterium
AAATCCCACTGCTCGATCTTCTGAATCTCATGAGAGGTACGGAAACCGTCGAAGAAGTTAATGAACGGAAGACGTCCCTGGATCGCAGAAAGGTGCGCAACCGGAGTCAGGTCCATGACTTCCTGTACGCTGGATTCGCACAGCATACATGCGCCTGTCTGACGACATGCGTACACGTCAGAGTGGTCACCGAAGATTGACAGAGCGTGGGATGCCAGAGCACGTGCGGAAACTTCAAACACGCCCGGAAGCCTCTCACCTGCGCACTTGTACTGATTCGGGATCATCAGGAGAAGTCCCTGGGAAGCGGTGTAGGTGGTCGTAAGAGCACCTGCTGCCAGAGAACCGTGGACTGCACCTGCGGCACCTGCCTCAGACTGCATCTCAGTGATCTGGACGGTCTGGCCGAAGATGTTCTTCAGTCCCTGAGTAGCCCACTCGTCTGTATGCTCCGGCATAACGGACGACGGGGTAATCGGGTACATCGCAGCGACATCGGTAAATGCATACGATGCATAAGCCGCAGCCTGATTACCATCCATGGTCTTCATTTGTCTTGCCATTTTGTATCCTCCTTCTTGGATCTAGTTATGTTTTTAAACGCGCAAAAAGGACAGCTGATACCCGCTGTCCCCTTTTCTGCGTGCTCAACCACGAATATATTAACATACTTAAACATGAAAGTCTATTTAGCAGAACGGATTTTGAGAGCAATTTTTAGCAGTAACAGCCCGGATTATTCTTCCTCTGTCCAATCTTCCTCTTCCGTCACAAGGGAAGTATAGATCGTCCTCTTCCTTGCCATCTCGTCGCTCGCAAGATATTCGTCGTAGGTTGTGATCTTGTCGATCATCTTTCCGTTCGGGAGTATCTCCATGATGCGGTTCGCCGTAGTCTGCACAATCTGGTGGTCGCGCGAGGAGAACAGGATCACGGACGGGAACTTGATCATTCCGTTGTTCAGCGCCGTGATCGACTCCATATCCAGATGGTTTGTCGGCTCATCGAATATCAGGACATTCGCGCCGGAGATCATCATCTTGGAGAAGAGGCATCTGACCTTCTCTCCTCCCGACAGGACACGCACATACTTGTCGCCGTCCTCTCCTGCAAAGAGCATGCGCCCCAGGAATCCCCTGACATAGGTCTGGTCCTTAATCTCGGAAAACTGGGTCAGCCACTGGGCGATGGTCAGGTCATTGTCAAATTCATCGGTATAATCCTTCGGGAAATAAGCTCTGCTCGTGGTGACGCCCCATTTGAAGGTGCCCTCGTCCGGCTCTTCCAGACCCATCAGGATGCGGAAGAACATCGTCTTGGCAATCTCATTTCCGCCGACAAACGCAACCTTGTCATCGTGTCCGAGGGTAAAGGAGATATCGTCCAGGATCTTCTCCCCGTTCACGGTCTTGGAGATATTGTGCACCTCCAGGACCTCATTGCCGATCTCGCGGTCCGGGCGGAAGTCGATGTAGGGATACTTGCGGCTGGAAGGACGGATATCATCCAGCTGGATCTTCTCCAGAGCTCTCTTGCGGCTCGTCGCCTGCTTGGACTTGGAAGCGTTCGCAGAGAACCTCTGAATGAATTCCTGCAGTTCTTTGATCTTCTCCTCTTTCTTCTTGTTCGCCTCTTTCATCTGGCGGATCATAAGCTGGGATGATTCATACCAGAAATCATAGTTGCCTGCATACAGCTGGATCTTCCCGTAATCGATGTCCGCAATGTAGGTACAGACCTTATTCAGGAAATAACGGTCATGGGAAACTACGATGACGGTATTGTCAAAATTGATCAGGAACTCTTCCAGCCAGCCGATCGCGTCCAGGTCCAGGTGGTTGGTCGGCTCGTCAAGCAGGAGAATGTCCGGGTTGCCGAACAGTGCACGTGCGAGCAGGACCTTGACCTTCATGTTGCCGGTCAGATCCCTCATCACAGCCTGATGATATTCCGTCGGTATACCGAGACCGTTCAGCAGCGACTCCGCGTCGGATTCCGCTTCCCAGCCGTTCATCTCCGCGAACTCCGTCTCCAGCTCGGAAGCCCGGATCCCGTCTTCATCGGAAAAATCCGGCTTGGCATAGAGGGCATCCTTCTCCCTGGCAACTTCGAACAGACGGGCGTTGCCCTGGATAACCGTATCCAGGACAATCTCATCGTCATATTTGAAATGATCCTGCTCCAGGACACTCATACGCTGTCCGGGCGTCATCGTAACACTGCCGCTGGAAGTCTCAAGCTCGCCGGACAGGATCTTCAGGAAAGTCGATTTGCCGGCACCATTCGCACCGATCACACCGTAGCAGTTTCCTTCGGTGAATTTTATGTTGACATCCTCAAAGAGAGCTTTCCTGCCAAGTCTCAGGGTCACGTCGTTTACACTGATCATGTGTGCTATATCTCCTTGCGTATATTGGTTCTCCAACTGTCCTGTATTATTCTACTGGAATCCGGGCAGAGAATTCAAGAGCTATCGTTATATAAAACCTTCCTGCCCATACAAAACACAGCAGGTTTTATGCTCGTCGCCTACCTTCACTTTGCTGCGAACCTATCTGACAGCGCTCCCGCTCCCATAGAAGCGTGGTCGCTCCGCGCTGTCACGGTTCTTGCAAAGATCAGTCGGCTCCTAATGCAGTCAAACCTGCTGTGTTCCTTCTGTGCAGTCAGTTTTTTTAATCACATCTCTGCGATATCCACCGGCGTCAGGCTCTCGACGGAATTATCCTCCAGCGAAGTGATCAGCGCCCTGGCGGTGTCCAGCGCCGTGATCACATTTACGCCGGTCTCGATGGCTGCACGGCGGATCACGAAGCCGTCGTGCTGATGTTCGATGCCCTGCGGAGGCGTATCGATGACCAGGTCGATCCGGTGTCCGAGGATCAGGTCCATCAGGTTCGGGGAGTCTTTCTCGATCTTGTTGACCTGACGCGCCTCTATGCCGGCTGCCCTGAGAGCCTTCCACGTTCCGTGCGTCGAGTAGATCTTATACCCGAGCCGGTCGAAGCGCCGTGCGATATCCAGGATATCTTCCTTGTCTTCGTCACGGACCGTGATGATCATGTTCCTGTATTTCGGCAGGCGCACCCCTGCTCCAAGGAAGGCCTTGTACAGGGCTTCATCGAAGGACTCGGCTATGCCCAGGCACTCTCCCGTGGACTTCATCTCCGGTCCCAGTGAGATATCCGCGTCGCGGATCTTCTCGAAGGAGAATACCGGCATCTTGATCGCGTAATATCCGGCTTCTCGCTGAAGGCCAGGCTCATAGCCGAGTTCGCGGATCTTTTTCCCCAGGATCACATTGGTCGCGAGCGGTACGATCGGTATGCCTGTCACCTTGCTGATGTAGGGTACGGTCCGGCTGGATCTCGGATTGACCTCGATGATATAGACCTCTTCATCCTGTACGATAAACTGGATGTTCATCATGCCGATCACATGGAGGTTCTTTGCAAGCAGTTCTGTATAGGAGACGATGGTTTTCTTTACTTTGTCTGAAAGATCCGACGCAGGGTAGACCGAGATCGAGTCTCCGCTGTGGATGCCCGCCCTCTCGATATGTTCCATGATGCCGGGGATCAGGATGTCCTCTCCGTCGCATACCGCATCGACCTCGATCTCCTTGCCGATCATGTATTTGTCGACCAGGATCGGATGTTCCTGTGTGTAGCGGTTGATAACGCCGATGTACTGGTCGATATCCTCGTCGGAGATCGCGATCCTCATTCCGGCTCCGCCCAGCACATAGGAAGGTCTGACCAGCACCGGATAGCCAAGGCGGGAAGCAGCCTGTTTCGCTTCCTCCGCCGTAAAGACCGTCTCTCCCTTCGGTCTGCGGATGCCGCATCTTCCAAGCACTTCGTCAAAGCGTTCCCTGTCCTCGGCAGCGTCCACGTCATCCGCATCCGTTCCCAGGATCCGGACTCCCATCTTCATGAGTGCTTCGGTCAGTTTGATCGCGGTCTGTCCGCCGAACTGGACAACAGCCCCGTCCGGCTTCTCATTCCGTACGACGTTCTCCACATCCTCCGGCGTCAGCGGCTCAAAGTACAGTTTATCCGCTATATCGAAGTCCGTGGATACCGTCTCCGGGTTGTTATTGATAATGATGGTCTCATACCCTGCCTTCTGGAACGCCCAGGTACAGTGAACGGAACAGAAATCAAATTCGATGCCCTGTCCGATCCGGATCGGGCCGGAGCCGAGGACGAGTACCTTTGGTTTTCTCCCGGAGGCTCCTGCTGCCGCATTGTTTCCGGAAACAGCACGCTCTCCGTTCCGGAGGGAGGTTCCCTGAAGAAGGTCCCCCGCCTCATTCGACCCATCGTAGACCGAGTAATAATATGGCGTCTGCGCCTCGAATTCGGCAGCGCAGGTATCGACCATCTTAAAGGACGCCCGGATCCCGAAACCGGTCCGGAGCAGGCGGATGTCAGCCTCTTCCCTGTCGGTAAGCTGTGCGATCACGCTGTCCGGAAATTCCAGACGCTTTGCCTCCCGCAGCAGTCCTTCGCTGAGGGGCTCTTCCCTGAGTCGTTTCTCCATTCCGACCAGGACGGCGATCTTATCGATAAACCAGGTATCGATCTGTGTCGCCTTGTGGATGCCGTCTATCGTGAATCCGCGGCGCAATGCCTCTGCGATGGCCCAGATCCTCTGGTCATCCACCTGTCGCAGCTGTCTGTGCAGCTTCGCATCATCCAGGTCTGAGAAATCATAGCTCATCAGGCTGTCCACATGCTGCTCCAGCGAACGGATCGCCTTCATCAGGGCGCCTTCAAAACTTGTGCAGATACTCATAACCTCGCCGGTCGCTTTCATCTGCGTCGTCAGATCCCTTCTGGCTGTAATGAACTTGTCAAACGGGAGCCTGGGCATCTTTACCACGCAGTAATCCAGCATCGGTTCGAAAGACGCATACGTCTTGCCGGTGATCGCGTTCCGGATCTCATCCAGCGTATAGCCGAGCGCGATCTTTGCCGCCACCTTTGCGATCGGATACCCCGTCGCCTTCGACGCGAGCGCGGAAGACCTGGACACGCGGGGATTGACTTCTATAACACAGTATTCAAATGAATCCGGCTTCAGGGCATACTGAACGTTGCAGCCTCCGGTGATACCCAGCTCCGTGATGATGTTGAGCGCGGATGTCCGCAGCATCTGATATTCCTTGTCGCCAAGTGTCTGGGAAGGAGCCACGACGATCGAGTCTCCGGTGTGTACGCCGACCGGATCGATGTTTTCCATATTGCAGACCGTGATGACATTGCCGGCGCCGTCCCGCATCACCTCATATTCGATCTCCTTCCAGCCGGCGATCGAACGTTCCACCAGAACTTCGCCGACTCTGGAAAGACGCAGTCCGTTTGCGAGGATCTCGTCAAGTTCTTCCTGGTTCGAAGCGATTCCGCCGCCTGAACCGCCGAGCGTATAAGCCGGACGCAGCACCACCGGATATCCGATGCTGCGCGCAAATGCCTCTCCGTCTTCGACGTTGTTCACAACTTTGGACGGTGCGACCGGCTC
>CADCOU010000321.1 GCA_902803155.1 uncultured Lachnospiraceae bacterium
ACGGACCGATGGGCGTCTTTGAGAACCCGATCCTTGCGGCAGGCACCAAAGCAGTAGCGGCAGCACTTGCAGAGACCGATGCGACAACGATCATCGGCGGCGGCGACAGTGCGGCGGCAGTCAACCAGCTGGGCTATGGCGACAAGATGTCTCACATCTCCACCGGCGGCGGAGCTTCTCTTGAGTTCCTTGAAGGCAAGGAGCTTCCGGGCGTAGCCGCAGCAGACGATAAGTAAGGTACTTAGCGAAGACGAGCTGAAAGCGAAGTCTGAGGTTAGTACTTACTTAGTTCTCCGCCCTTAGTGAGCGCGAGCATTGGCGAAGCGTGAAGTTAGGGTCAGGAGAACACTCATTAAAATAATAAGGAGAATACTATGGCAAGAAGAAAGATTATCGCCGGCAACTGGAAGATGAACATGACCCCGAGCGAGGCAAAGGCTCTGGTCGAGACCCTGAAGGATCTGGTAAACAATCCTGAGGTTGACGTTGTATACTGCGTACCCGCGATTGATATCGTACCGGTTGTTGAAGCAGTGAAGGGTACAAACGTGGAAGTCGGCGCAGAGAACATGTACATCGAGGAGAAAGGTGCATACACCGGAGAGATCGCTCCGGCCATGATCGTCGATGCAGGCGCAAAGTATGTCATCATCGGTCATTCCGAGAGACGTGAATACTTCAATGAGACGGATGAATTCCTGAACAAGAAGGTCCTGAAGGCTTTTGAGCACGGGCTGACCCCGATCCTCTGCTGCGGCGAGAGCCTGGAGCAGAGAGAAGCAGGCGTTACGCTTGACTGGATCCGTCTGCAGATCAAGTCTGATCTTCAGAACGTGACCGCAGAGCAGGCTGCGTCCATGGTTATCGCCTATGAGCCGATCTGGGCGATCGGAACGGGCAAGACCGCGACCACTGAGCAGGCACAGGAAGTCTGCAAGGCGATCCGCGAGACCATCGCTGAGATCTATGACGAGGCGACTGCAGAGTCCATCCGCATCCAGTACGGCGGATCCATGAACGCAAAGAACTGTGACGAACTGCTGGCTCAGCCGGATATCGACGGCGGACTGATCGGCGGAGCGTCGCTGAAACCTGATTTTGGCCGTATCGTCAACTATCAGAAATAAGAACGGCAGACAGACATTTATTTTGGAAGCATGGCTTCCGCAAGGATAATTCCGGTATAGAGTAAAGTCTCACGGGGAGTCCTCTTCAAAGAGAGGGCTCCCTGATTCTATCGGCAGAATGGTCAATAAGAATGCCAAAAAGTCAGACAAAAAGTTAGATATCTGATATTTTATATGTTATACTTGTCTAAAGGAGCAGACGAACTCCGGTAATACCCATATACTGTCAGCATTTGAATTTTGGGAGGGAAATGAAATGGATAGTATATTTCACCTGAAAGAAAATAAGACAACTGTCCGGACAGAGATAATTGCCGGGTTGACTACGTTCATGACAATGGCGTATATCATCGCGCTGAACCCGAATCTGCTGACCAATTTCAAGGCGGATGGAGGTCAGGAACTCTGGAACGCGGTCTTCATGGCAACCTGTATCGCTTCGGCGGTCGGTACATTTACCATGGGACTTCTGGCAAACAAGCCGTTCGTTATGGCTCCCGGCATGGGGCTGAACAGTTTCTTTGCGGTCGTTGTAGCCAATATTGCTGCGATCACCGGGACCACCTATCTGGTATCCTTCCAGGCTGCGCTCTGCATTATCTTCATCGAAGGTATCGTGTTCCTGATCCTTTCGGTCCTGAACATCCGTGAGAAGATCGTACATGCGATACCGCTGGGGATCCGGCTTGGAATCTCACCGGCCATCGGCATCATGCTCCTCAATATCGGACTCGGCTCCAACGCAGGCATCTATTCGGAGAACGGCGGACCGTTCTATGCCATGAGAGACTTCTTCGGAGCTCTGACTCCCAGGCTGGCGAGGGATCAGATGGGAACCGGCTATACCGTGATGGTCCTCTCTGTTATTACCATGTTTGTCGGCCTGTTCGTGATCCTGTTTCTGGAGCACAGAGGAGTAAAGGCAGCGGTTCTGATCGGAATGGTCTGCGCGTCGATCGTTTACTGGGCCGGAGAAGCACTCTTCCTGCATACCAATCCGTTCGCGGCCCTGGAAACGTCATCCTTTATCCCGCCGGTAAAAGACATGATGGAACTGACGCTGTTTAAGTTCAGTTTCAGGAATTTCTTCGCGGTCGGAGCATTTACCGCAGTCACTCTGATCATTACATTCTGCATGATCGATATGTTTGATACGATCGGTACACTGGTCGGAACCGCCAGCCGCGCGGGAATGGTTGATGAAGAAGGCAACATGCCAAAGATGAAGGAGGCGCTGCTTTCTGACGCGGTCGGTACCGTGGCAGGTTCCCTGACCGGTACCTCTACCGTTACGACATTCGTCGAGTCTGCGTCCGGCGTGGAGGCAGGCGGAAGGACAGGACTTGCAGCCATGACGGCAGGTGCACTTTTCCTCGGCTGCATGTTCATTGCCCCGCTGGCTGCACTGATCCCGCCCCCCGCGACATCGGCCGCACTGATCTATGTCGGTGTTCTGATGCTTGCAGGCCTTCAGAAGATCGACTGGAGTGATGTCGCCCAGATGGTGCCGGTAGCCCTGATGCTGATCACCATGCCGATCTCCGGATCCATCGGACACGGCATCGGCCTCGGCATGATCGTATACACCGCGATCCGTGTAATGCAGGGCAAGGCAAAAGAGGTATCGGTCCTGACCTATGTCATCTCCCTCCTGTTCCTGTTCAAGTTCTTCGTGATCGTCTGATTTTAGATGGACAGCTGAGCTGCCAGATCATAGCATCTGTTGATAGAAAGCATCCGCAGCCGTCGGTAAAGGAGCTGCGGATGTTTTTTTGCGCGATAAGGCGAACGTGCATGCTGGAAGCCATGGTGCAGATCTGCCTGCAGACCAATGGAGAAAGAAAGCAAGATATCGGTTGCAAACAGAGATATCTGAAGATATAGTAAACGATAATGCGCGGCTGCAAGGGAATGAGTAACATTTTTGCAGGATTTATTGAAGAGTTATGAGCAGTACATTCAGAAGCAAGTACATAGGCGACAGAGTATTTTATAGGATGCTGCTGACAGTGGCGGTGCCGATCATGGTCCAGAACGGCATCTCTAATTTTGTCAGCCTGCTTGACAATATTATGATCGGACGCGTTGGAACGGAACAGATGTCCGGCGTAGCCATCGTGAACCAGATCATGTTCATATACTTCCTGTGCCAGTTCGGGGGAGTGTCCGGAGCGGGCATCTTTACTGCGCAGTATTTCGGATATAAGGACGACGACGGGATCCGCCATACTTTCCGCTACAAACTCTGGCTGGGAGCGATCATTACGGCGGCGGCGATCGCCATCATGACTTTTTTCGGAAAAGACCTGATCGGCCTGTTTCTGAATGAGAGCGAGGGTGGGGGAAACCTGCAGGCCACGCTTCAATACGGCCTGGGATACATGCACCTGATTTTTCTCGGGATGCCGTTCATCTTTGTCAGCTTCACCTATTCCAGCACGCTGCGTGAATGCGGGGAGACCATGCTGCCTATGAAAGCGGGCATGGCGGCAGTGTTTGTCAATCTTGTATTCAATTACATACTGATCTACGGTAAGTTCGGCTTCCCTGAGCTGGGAGTATACGGCGCCGCCATTGCGACAGACATATCGAGGGTGGTGGAATGCTCCATCCTTGTGATCTGGACGCACCGGCACAACAGTACACATACATACATCAGGGGTGTCTACCGGACGCTGAAGGTACCGCTGAACGCGGTCCACAAGTTCTTTCTGACGGGTGCCCCGCTCCTGATCAATGAGACGCTCTGGGCGACCGGCATCTTTCTGGAGAACCAGGCGTACTCCCTGCGCGGGCTGAACGCAGTTGCGGGACAGAATATCGCCAACACCATCAGCAATGTCTTTTATATTTCCTTCTTCGCCCTGGGAGACGCGGTGGCGATCATCGTCGGACAGCTTCTCGGTGCAGGAAAGATGAAGGAGGCAAAAGAGACCGATACCAGGATCATATCCTTCTCCGTGATCATCGGACTGATGATCATGATCGCCATGCTGATGACTGCGCCGCTCTTCCCAAGACTGTATAATACGAATGAGGAAGCAAAGCATCTGGCGACCCTGTTCCTGACCGTACTGGCAATCGCGGCTCCGAAGGACGCATTCCTGCATACGTCCTACTTCACGCTTCGCTCCGGCGGCAAGACGATCATCACATTTTTCTTTGACAGTTTCTTCATGTGTGTTGTCAGCGTCCCGACGGCTTTTATCCTCAGCCGGTTTACGGGACTTCATGTCATAGCGATCTTCGCGGTCGTGCACGCAGTGGACTTGATCAAGTGCGTGATCGGTTACGTGCTGGTTAAGAAAAATGTCTGGATGCGGAATATCGTGAAGCAGTAGCATATACAGGAACAGAGAAAAAGGCATTTACAGTATCGACGCTGAGGATAATATGATATAATGCATTCGGCTTATCAGAATCTGCATGGAAAATGGATTGAAGGGTCAGAAGAGATTCTTTGCCATATAGTCACCGTTACAGATCCGGCAGATTGAAGAAATGATCTGCTGACATTCACCGGGAGGTACCTGTCATGAAAAAGAGGATGAACAAGAGACTCGCCATCTGCCTGCTGACATTCGCTATGATGATCGTATTGCTGCCGGTCACTGTGATGACAGTCTATGCAGATAAAACAGGGGACTGTGGATATAACTGCAAGTGGACAGTGAGCGGTTCCACAATTACATTTCAATTTAAAACTGCTTACCTGGACACGTCAAAGAATGTAACAGGTGAGATTACTTCCGGGCTGACAGCATCGGATAAGGCGGGCATTACCAAAGCTGTCTTCAGCACTGCCATAGCAGGGATTGGAGAAAAAACACTGCAGGGGTTCACGAATCTTGAGACGGTGACGATATCAAGCACTGTCTGCAAGACGATTGAGAAGAAAGCGTTTTATGATCTTGAGAAACTGGAAACGGTGGATCTTGGAAAAAGCCTGACCACTATAGGGGAAGAGGCTTTCAGGCTGTGTAAAAAGCTGAAAAAGCTGACGATTCCGGATACGGTGCAAACCATCGAAACAGGCGCTTTCTGGTCTTCCGGCCTGGAAGAAATCAAGCTGTCTGCGAACCTGAAATACCTGGGAGAACATGCATTTCAGGCAGCGAAGTCATTAAAGAAGATATCGATTCCGGACAAGCTTGAGAAGATTCCGGATTCCTGCTTTACATCATGCGAGTATCTCGCGACTGCGGACCTGGGTTCCGGAGTGAAAGAGATTGGAACAGGCGCGTTTAATTTCTGCAGCAATCTGACACAGGTCAAGATTCCGGCTGCTACAAAAACGATCGGTGCCTCCGCGTTTAATGAATGTAAAAAACTGAAATCGCTCGACCTTAGCCATGTTACTTCGATTGGACAGATCGCGGTGAACAGGTGCCTGGCTCTTAGTGAGATTAAACTTTCCAATAAACTGAAGACCTTTAAAAACAATTCCTTCCTGAATAACTATACAGCCAAGAAAGTTATTTTCGACGGCACGGAAGAGGAGTTTGCGAAGATCGCCAATAAGAGCGAATCGAAGAACTCGGACCTGCTGACCGGAACAGTTGAGTTTCTCCAGTCATCTTCAGTTCTGCCAAAGGTGAAGGATACTGAGAAAGTGATCCTGTCGCTCTCAGGGATGACCGATGTCCGGGGGGCGGTGTTCAATGTGCTCAGAGCACGCGCTGAGAAAACCAGGAAGACGGGAATACAGCTGAAGTGGAGAAGCGTTTCCGGTGCATCCGGTTATCTGATCTACGGGGGACTGAGGAACGGTGCATTTAAGAAGCTTGAGAATGTGAAAGGTGCGAATAAAATATCGTACTCGGCCAATGGACTCTCAAAAAACAAATACTATAAGTTCATTGTTGTTGCTTACCAAAATGTCGGTAAGGGAGCGGAGGATCTGAGAGTGCTGTCCTGCTCGCCGACGATTATAGCCGCGACCCTTGGGGGAAAATACCGGAATACTTCGGCTGTGAAGATTCCTGCGAAGAAGATCACCCTGAAGAAGGGAAAGAAACAGAAACTGAACGTATCGGTCGGATCCAGGGCAAGTGTCGGCAAGAAATACAGGACTTTCCTGAAGGTTCGCTATGAGAGTACCAGACCGGACATTGTGAAGGTCTTCAGAAATGGAAAAATCAAAGCCTTGAACAAGGGGAACTGCTATATCTATGCATATGCCCAGGACGGAAAGTTCAAGAGAATCAAAGTCATCGTAAAATGAAATGAGGATACTTATGGCAAAGGATGAGATGTATGTAGCGCTCCTTGGTCTTGGAACCGTCGGGACCGGCGTGTACAAAGTAATGAAAACCCAGGAATCGGAGATGCAGCAGAAGCTGAATACGGTTCTCCGTATCGGAAAGATCCTGGTCCGGAACCCGAAGAAGCATGAGGGGGAAGTAGAGGATCCCTCCATTCTGACAAGTTCATTCCAGGAGATTCTGGATGATCCAAAGATCCGGATCGTGATAGAAGTAATGGGCGGCATAGAACCGGCTAACACTTATATCAGCGAAGCTATTCAGGCAGGAAAGAGCGTGGTGACAGCCAACAAGGATCTGATTGCAGAGCATGGTGGTGAACTGATGGCGCTCGCGGAGGAAAACCAGGTAGAGTTGAGGTTTGAGGCTTCCGTAGCCGGCGGCATACCGATCATCAGTCCGCTGAAGAACAGTCTTGCGGCCAATGAGATCAGTCAGGTTATGGGCATTGTGAACGGCACCACAAACTATATCCTTTCCAAGATGACGGATGAGGGTATGGACTATAAGGAAGCCCTGCAGGAAGCTACAGAACTGGGTTATGCGGAGGCGGATCCCACGGCTGATGTCGAGGGGTATGATGCAGGACGCAAGATCGCAATCATGGCTTCAATCGCATTTCATTCAAGGGTTACTTTTCATGATGTCTATATGGAAGGTATCACAAAGATCACTTCCAAGGATATCGATTATGCCAAAGCACTTGGCTGGGTGATCAAGCTGATCGCACTGGCGCGTAACACGCGCGGCGGCATTGAGGCAAGAGTTCATCCTATGCTGATTCCGGCGGATCATCCGCTTGCTACGGTGAGCGGCTCCTACAATGCAGTCTATGTACATGGCGATGCGGTTGAGGACGTCATGTTCTACGGACGTGGCGCCGGAGAGATGCCGACAGCAAGCGCGGTGATGGGTGATGTGTTCTCGGTGGCACGTCATACCGTGTACGATTCCCAGGGTTCGACCAGAGACAATGTATTCCGGAAGATTCCGATCAAGAGCATGGATAACATCCGGTCCAGTTATTTCCTCCGCATGGAGGTAGAGGACAAACCCGGCGTACTGGCTACGATAGCGAGTATCTTCGGAAACAATTCGGTTTCGATCAAGCAGGTGATCCAGAGAGACAAGATTGGTTCCAATGCGGAACTGGTCATCATCACCAGTGAGGTCAAGGAAAGACATATCCGTGATGCGCTGTTGATTCTGAATTCAAGCAGTGTCGTAAAGAGAGTATCGAACATGATCCGTGTGTATTGATAATGCGTCCGTAAAACAGTTCTGAGTTTTTACGAGAGCGGAAAGCATATATCTTAATCAGACAATGGAAGGGGAACAGAGATGAGTAAGAGACCAACCGTATTAATGATCCTTGATGGCTATGGACTGAACCCGAGACCTGACCACAATGCGGTCGCTGAGGCCAATAAACCGGTCATGGACCGCCTTATGAAGGAATACCCGTTTGTACAGGGACAGGCCAGCGGACTGTATGTAGGCCTTCCGGACGGACAGATGGGCAATTCTGAGGTCGGACACCTGAACATGGGTGCAGGCCGTATCGTATACCAGGACCTGACCCGCATCACCAAAGCCATCCAGGACGGTGACTTCTTTGAAAATGAAGTCCTCCTGAAGGCAATGGAGAATGTAAAGAAGAATAACAGTCAGCTGCATCTGTACGGACTGCTGTCCGACGGCGGTGTTCACAGCCACAATACGCATGTGTACGCGCTGCTGGAGATGGCAAAGCGTCACGGCATCGACAAGGTCTTCGTTCACGCGTTCCTGGACGGACGTGACACGCCTCCTGAGAGCGGCGCTGACTACGCACAGGAGCTGCAGGACAAGATGGATGAGATCGGAGTCGGCAAGTTCGGCGTGATCTCCGGAAGATATTATGCGATGGACCGCGATAACCGCTGGGACCGTATCGAGAAGGCGTACCGCGCACTTACGCTCGGAGAGGGCATCCCGGCTGTGTCCGGCGTGCAGGCGATCAAAGATTCGTACGCACAGGGTGTGACAGATGAGTTTGTCGTACCGGCTGTCGTCATGGAAGACGGAAAGCCGGTCACCACGATCGGGGATGGCGACTCCATCATCTTCTTCAATTTCCGCCCGGACCGCGCAAGGGAGATTACCCGCTGCTTCTGCATCGATGATTTTGACAAGTTCGACAGAGGACCGAGGAAACAGGTCTACTACGCATGCTTCACCGATTATGACGTCACGATCCCGAATAAGGAGATCGCGTTCCCGAAGGTTGAGATCACAGAGACCTTCGGTGAGTTCCTCGCACAGCACAATATGACGCAGGCGCGTATCGCCGAGACGGAAAAGTACGCGCATGTAACCTTCTTCTTCAACGGCGGAGTGGAGGAACCGAATCCCGGCGAAGACCGCATCCTTGTTAAGAGCCCGAAGGTTGCCACCTATGACCTGCAGCCTGAGATGAGTGCCCCGGAGGTCTGCGACCGCTTCGTTGAGGCAATCAGGTCCGGCAAATATGACGTTATCATCACCAACTTTGCCAATCCGGATATGGTAGGGCATACCGGTGTGGAAGAAGCGGCCATCAAGGCGATCGAGGCTGTCGACAAATGCGTCGGCAGGGTCGTGGATGCCATCCTGGAGGTAAACGGACAGATGTTCATCACTGCCGACCACGGCAATGCGGAGCAGTTGATCGATTACGAGACCGGAGAGCCGTTTACCGCACATACCACCAACCCCGTACCGTTCATCCTTGTAAATGCGGATCCGTCCTTTACCCTTCGCGAGGGAGGCGCACTGTGCGATATCATCCCGACTATGATCGAGATGATGGGCATGGAGCAGCCGAAGGAAATGACCGGAAAGAGCCTGATCGTGCGGAAATAAGACTTCATTTGTACCTGAGCAGGAAGTGGAAAGAGTAATGTGGAAAAGAGATGCAGCGCTGCTGGCCGGCTTTCTGGCGGCCGGAGCAGCGCTGTTTTTCATTTTCCGGATCAGCAGGCCGGAAGGCGCTTCTGCCGTAGTGCGCGTGAGCGGACAGCAGTATGCGGCATATGATCTGGGAGAGGACCGGACCGTTGAGATTCAGGGAAAGGACGGCGGGACCAACCTGCTGGAGATTCGCGGCGGAAAGGCTTCGATCACGGAGGCGAGCTGTCCGGACAGACTCTGTATGCGTCAGGGCAGTGTAAGCAGACAGGGGGAATGTATCATCTGTCTGCCGAACGAGGTGGTTGTGGAGATCACAGGAACGAAGGAGGAGCTTCCGTATGATGCTGTTGCGGGGTGAGGAGAGGCAATCGTCCGGAACAGGAAAGACTGGGAGTGAAAACTGCAGACGAGACAGCAGTTCCGCTTCGTGGATCGCGTCCAGAGGGCTGCTGATCGCGCTTGCCATGATCCTGTCGTGGGCCGAAGCGCAGATCCCTGTTTTTTTTGCGGTCCCCGGGATGAAGCTCGGGCTTACAAACCTGGTTGTCCTGATTGCGCTCTACAGGCTGAGCGCTGCGGATGCGCTGCTGCTGAACCTGGTCAGGATCCTGCTGGTCTCCCTGACGTTCGGAAACATGTTCTCTATGATCTACAGTCTCGCCGGGGGGATTCTTAGTTTTCTGGCCATGCTTTTTCTGAAGCGGTCAGGCCGCTTCCGTATGATCACGGTCAGTATCGCGGGCGGAGTATTTCACAATGTCGGGCAGATCATCGTTGCCATCGTGGTACTCGGCAGCAGATACGCGGCTTATTACCTTCCGGTTCTGTGGATGAGCGGCATTGCCGCCGGCGCAGTGATCGGACTGATCAGCGGACTTGTTCTTCAGAGACTCCCGCGCGATTCCGGCAGAAGCATATAGAGAGAATCAGAACATCGCTTTGCAGCAGGAACGCCGATGGCGTTCCTGATTTATGGGACAAACAGTATGTCCCGGGAGGGAGAATGGAAAAAATACGGAGAGAAGACAGATGAATGCGGAAAAGAAGTCTTTATTCATCCACAGCAGGGGGAAACAGATCGCTGCTGCAGCAGCTGCGGTGATCCTGTGCGCTGTATTCTTTTTCTTTGTATCCGGCAAAGGAAAGAAAAAAACAGTCTCTGCTTCGGAGGAACTGTTTGCGATGGATACGGTCATGACAGTATCCGCGGTCGGAGAAAGAGCAGAGGAAGCCGTAAAAGCGTCCGTGGAGGAGATACGCAGACTGGATGCTCTGTGGAGCGTCGGGAAAGAAGACAGCGAGATATCCCGCCTGAACAGGCATGAAAGCGTCGAACTGAGTGAAGATACCGCGAGACTTCTTGAAAGAGCGGTTGAGATCGGCTCTGATACGGACGGCGCGTTTGATATCACGATCTATCCGCTGATGGAGGCTTGGGGGTTTACTACAGGAGAGTACCGTGTCCCGTCAGAGGCGGAACTGGAAGAACTGCTGCAGCATGTGGACGTGCACTCACTGGATGATCCCGGATCCGGGACAGCAGGGACATCTGCGGAGACTTCCGGCAGAGATACGGATGGAACAGAGGCCGGATCGGATCTTCGGCAGGGATATACTCTGCCTGAAGATGTGCAGATCGATCCGGGCGGTATCGCAAAGGGCTATACATCGGATCGGATCATGGAGATCTTTGAAGAATACGGCATATCCGGGGGGCTCATCTCGCTTGGCGGCAATGTGGAAGCCTGGCATACCAGGGAAGACGGTTCTGCATGGAGGGTTGGCATCCGAAATCCGGATCCTTCGCATCCTGCGCTTTCCTCAGCGGAACTGGTCGGTGTCGTGGAGGCGGAGGACAGGGCAGTCATCACCTCCGGAGGCTACGAACGTTTCTTTGAGAAGGATGGAACCACTTATCATCACATCCTGGATCCTTATACAGGCAGGCCGGCAGAGGGAGGACTCATCAGCGTGACGATCGTCAGCAGCGACGGGTGCCTTGCGGACGGATTATCAACTGCGCTGTTCGTGATGGGACGGGATAAGGCGCTTGATTACTGGAAAGAACACAGCGGGGAATTCGACGCGGTGCTCGTCGAAGAGGACGGGAGCATCTCCGTGACATCCGGGCTGGAGGAAATTTTCACGTCTGACCTTCCGTTTACAGTGATTACGTCATGAGATTGAAGTTTTCACAAATTCAAAAAATCTTATTCACAGATACGACACAAAGGAACACTATCCTGTGACTAACGATATGGAGAAATGCATCAACACATATTCTCATCAGCTTTGGAAAGGGGTTTCATCATGAAGAACAGAAACAGGATAGCAGCAGTTGTCACAGGAGCGGTGCTTGCAGGCGCTCTCATGATAGGACAGATCGCTCCGTCCGTATACGCAGAGGACGGAGAGACGACTCTTACAGTGACCGAGACAGAGGAAGCGGCTGAAGAAGAGGCGGTTGAAGAAGAGGTAAAAGAAACAGAAAAGCAGACGGAAGAGAAGAAGGTCTACGAACAGCTTGAGACCACCAACTCATCAGACGCGGTCGTCACGGCGATCGATGTTTCCGGAGTTGTGGAAGCGGTCATGCCCTCGATCGTTACGGTATCCGAGAAGAGCGTACAGGAGATCGAGACATATTTCGGAATGTCACAGTCAGTTGAGGTGGAAGGCGCTGCAAGCGGATTCATCATCGCACAGAACGATGATGAGCTTCTGATCGCTACGAACAATCACGTAGTAGAGGACTCTACAGAGGTTACGGTTGCATTCTCCGCAGAGGCGGAAGATCCGGATAACCTGCTGGCTCCGGCCAGAGTAAAAGGTACCGACGCAAAGACAGACCTGGCCGTGATCGCGGTTAATCTGGAAGATATCAATGAGGACGTCCTGAAGCAGCTGAAGATCGCGGTGCTCGGAAGTTCCGACAAGCTGAAAGTCGGTCAGACCGCCATTACCATCGGCAACTCTCTGGGAGAGGGAATCTCCGTCACGTCCGGTATCATCAGCGCCCTGAACGTGGAGATCACTATGGAAGACGGTTCCAAGTTTACCGAGTTCCAGACCGACGGTGCCGCGAACCAGGGCCAGAGCGGCGGAGCTATTGTGAATGCGAAGGGCGAAGTGATCGGTATCTTCAGCGCAGGCTATCTGGACGGCGATAACATGGGCTATGCGATCCCGATCAGCACAGCGATCCCGGTCCTTCAGGATCTGATCAACCGCGAGACCAGGGATATCGTAGAAGAACACGGCTACATGGGAATCACCGTTGTCGCGGTATCAGCCGAAGCAAGCGAGTACTACAACATTCCGGAAGGTGCTTATATCTATGAAGTCTCTGACGGTTCCGCAGGCGATAAGGCCGGACTGAAGAAGGGCGACATCATCGTCGGGTTTGACGGCATTACCATCGATTCCCAGGAAGCTCTTCTCCGCCAGATCAACTATTATGAGCCGGGCGAGACCGTGGAAGTGAAGATCATGCGTGGTGACGGAAGCGGCTACGAAGAGCAGACTGTCGAGATCACTCTGGAAGATGCTCCGGAAGAAGTCAAGGCTCAGAAGAAGCCTGAGAAGAAAGACAATGATGAGGACGGCGAACTGCAGCATGATCCGGATGACCCGTTCGGAAGGGATCCGTTCGACGGACTGTTCGGCGATATCTGGGGAGATCAGGAAAACGGAGACTTCTGATTGCCCAAGTTGTAATCGAAAACCTGCTGTGATACACTGAGCAGGTATCCGAACTGAAATGAATGTTGGATGATATACAGACATCCCTGTTTTGATACAGGGATGTCTGCTTTGCACAAACGATATGGGAAAAGAGACGAAGAAAGCGCCGGTCAGACTGGTCGCCAATAATAAAAAAGCTTATCACGACTATTTTATCGAGGAGAAGTTCGAGGCTGGACTTGCCCTGGCCGGGACGGAAGTCAAGTCCCTCAGGATGGGGAAATGCTCGATCAAAGAGTCCTATATCCAGATCGTAAACGGCGAGGCGATCATCTACGGGATGCACGTCAGCCCGTACGAGAAGGGAAACATTTTCAATAAGGATCCTCTCCGTCCGAAGAAGCTGCTTCTTCACAAAAAAGAGATCGGCAAGCTGCTTGGCGCGGTTACGCAGCAGGGATATACGATCGTCCCGCTGCAGGTCTATTTCAAGGGAAGCCTTGCAAAATGTGAGATCGGTATCGCAAAGGGCAAAAAGCTCTACGACAAGAGGGCAGATATTGCCAGGAAAGACGCGAAGCGGGATATGGAGAGAGCATTCAAGGATTATAACCGGTAGCGGATGACGTACCATATGTCCTCAGAATGGTTGCTTGACCGGTGCCTGATTATCGAATACACTTAACATAACTGAATACGGGGTAGTAAAGGTTTCGACGGGGGCTGTGAATCCGGAGAAGCTATCCGCAGGGTGATGCGTTAACTCCCAACCTAAATATAAACGC
>CADCOU010000322.1 GCA_902803155.1 uncultured Lachnospiraceae bacterium
GAGTCCGCGGTATGACAGTTCTGAACCGTCTGTTCCGCCCCGTATGGGTCTTGTATCCGGAGTCAGGCCGAGGTCCTCCATTGCGCTCTTCGCATTTTCTACCAGGTGCATGCACGTCAGGATCTTTTCTTCCATGTTCCGGTACTGCTGCTCGATCGTCAGTGTGCAGGTTCCTTCTCCATACTTCTCATTGATCGTCTTTTCGATCAGGCGCAGCATATCTTCCCTTATTCTGAAATGATTTTTGTCGTGATCGCGTATCAGATACCGCAGGTACGCTTTTTCCACTTTTCCCTGCATGTCAAACAGATGATAGAAACCTTCGTACCCTTCCGTATTCAGCGGGATCTCGGCGGAAGGCAGCATGCTGTTGATCTCACATGCGATCAGGGCTGCATGTTTCATGATACCTTTCGCGCTTCCCGGATGGACCATCAGGCCGTTAATATCAAACCTTGCCGTTGAGGCATTGAAGGTCTCATAGTTGATTTCCTCGGGAAGACCGCCGTCTATCGTATAAGCGTACTCTGCGCCGAACTTTTCAAGGTCCAGCAGATGTGCTGCGCTTCCGATCTCTTCATCCGGCGTAAATGCAATTCGGACAGGTCCGTGAGGAATGCTCATTCCCTTTCTGTCCTCTGTGATTCCTGACACGGAGCACCCTCCCGGCAGAGTATCTTCCTGCCAGCCGTGTATAAGCAGCTGAGCGATCGTCATGATCTCAGCAATACCGGCCTTATCGTCAGCGCCGAGAAGTGTTGTCCCGTCTGTTGTGATCAGTGTATGGCCTTTCAGTCTTCTCAGATGCGGGAAGACATCCGGATCCAGGACTTTGCCGTTTCCGATCTCAAGCCTATCTCCGTCATAGTTTTCATGGATCTGAGGGTTCACATGTTCGCCGGAGCAGTCCATTGCCGTATCCAGATGTGCAATCAGCCCTATGGAAGTCCTGTCTTCATATCCTTCCGTTGCAGGAATGGATCCGTATACATAGCAGTGTTCATCCACATGCGCGTCTTCGATCCCAAGCGCCTTCATTTCATTGACCAGATGGTGTGCAAGGTCGAACTGGCGCTCTGTACTGGGCGTGTTTTCACTTGCCTCATCGCTGGTCGTCCATATCTTCGCGTATCTGATCAGTCGTTCGTATGCTCTCATACTGTTCTGTCACTCCATTAAGTTTTCTTTCCAGATTGATGATGCCCTATCGCAAATCAAGGAACTGCCCGTCTGCAAACTCTAGCTGCAGGCGGGCAGTATGCTGTCTTCTGTGACCAGTAGTTGTGCTTCTTTTACAGTTTGTCAGCCCTGTGTACGTATCCGGGCTTTTTCGGAGTTGCGATCAGTTCCTTTGTCTTCGTGATCCTGGCGTACTTGTCAACGATCTGACAGTCGATCACTACATCCGGGCCGATCTCAGCATGGTCGAGAATGATGCTGTTCCGGACGACTGCGCCTTTACCGATCTCGACTGCACGTCCAATGACAGAGTTCTCAACTGTTCCCTCAATATGGCATCCGTTCGCAATCATGGAACCCTTTACATCTGCGCCTTCATAGATCCTGGCAGGCTGCGAGTCCGTTGTCCTGGTGTGGATCCACCAGTCTTCCGAGAACAGGTCTTTCATCTGCTTCGGATCCAGCAGGGACATATTGGACTCATAGAATGACTGCAGGTCATCGATCGACGCGAAGAAGCCCTTGTGCTGCACGCCGCGGAGTTCATACTCTTCCGTCTTCGCAAGAACTGCGATCATCTGCGCCAGCGAGTATGTGGAAGAATATGCATACGCCCTTTCCACAAGGGTCATAAACAGATCCTTCTTCAATACATAAGTGTCCATGAATACGCACTGGTTCTGACGATTGCCGCGGTTCAGTTCCAGGGAGAGAATCCTCTGATCCTGATCCATCGTGAGAATACGGCAGTTCAGGTAATGGTCACGTGCGTTGTTCACTCTGTGATAGAGCATGGTGATATCCGCCCCTGAAAGGATATGATCATTCAGCAGTGCGGAATAATCCTCTTTATAGACCATATAGCACGGGGCTATGATCACATACTCCTGCGGAAGTTCCTTTATGAAATTCAGATTGTCCAGATAATCGGATACATCCGTGTTGTAAACATCATTTTCCATATGATGGTTGCAGTAGAACAGCTGCAGACGATCCCTCTTGGAGTTCAGGTTGTAGCTGCGGCCTGTTCCGAGATGGTCTGTGAGCGCTTTCGGATGTTTATTCAGATATACCTGGATGTTCTTGATCCCGCTGTTGGAGAAGTTGGAGATCGGGAAGTCAACGACACGGAACTTTCCTGCGAACGTAAACGCGCCTGCCGGACGGTAATCCTGCAGCCCGTAGACATTCACGCGCCGCGGTGTAGATGTTACGATACCGAATGCTTTCGCTGCCATGTCACTCCACCCCCTTTACATTCTTTGATACAA
>CADCOU010000323.1 GCA_902803155.1 uncultured Lachnospiraceae bacterium
GGATCCCTTTGCTTTTCGTCCCGGAGAGATATGGAAGTAATCCGAATACATCACAGAGTGCGGACTGGTGATCACGATGGTCTCCGGGCGGAGCGCCGCGATCTCCTCCGCGACCCGTTCATACGCTGCTGTGGTTTCCCTGATCTGCGCCTCGCTTCCCCGCCCGATATCCGGAACGATCATCGGCGGATGCGGCACCATAAAAGCTGCTAGTATAGACATATTTCTACCTCTCCTATAAACCTTACATGACTCCAAAACTACGGATACTTTTCCAGCTGCGAATCACATTTGCCACCTGCATGATCTGGTTAAAAAACAGGCAGTCAGTAACTGCCTGTCACCTCAGTTCACTCAGGATGGCAGATCCGATGATCAGGACGGTCCCGATCCATCCTGCGATGCCCACCGGCTCCCTGAGAAGAAGCGCCGAGAGCAGGACTGCCGTAACAGGATCGATGTAGCTGAACAGAGCGCTGGTCTGCGCCGGCAGCTTCTCCACCGCCCCGAAATAAATGGCGTAGGCAATCCCCGTGTGGACGATGCCCGTCACCAGCACCATGACCGCACCTGAAACAGCAAGCGGATAAGCGTGCAGTGTCCCGTGCAGATACAGGTACGGAAGCATCAGGACCGACGCCGCGTACAGCTGTATGATCGTCTTCTCATAGATCGGAACGCCCTGGATCTTTTTATTCAGGATGACTACACTCGCGTAGAGTGCCGCAGCCCCGAGTCCCAGAACAACCCCCTTCGGTGAACCGTTCGCGGTACTGCCGTTTCCCGTAACGCCGCTTACCAGGATCATGCCGACGATGGCCGTCAGGATGCAGCATACTTTCCACGCCGTCAGCTTCTCCTTCAGAACGACCGGGGAAACCAGAAGTACGATCACAGGCTGCATGTAGTAGCACAGAGTTGCCACCGCAACGCTGGTGTAATTGTACGCTTCAAACAGCAGGATCCAGTTCACGCCGATCATCGCACCGGTCAGCAGGAGCATCAGCATATTCCGCTTCGTTATGCTCTCCCACTGAAACCGGAGACCTCGCACTTTCAGGTAGAGACACAGAAATGTCCCACCCAGGATCCCCCGCGCCGCGGCAAGCACTTCCGACGGAAGGTCTATGCTTCGCCTGGCGATCCCGATCGTCCCGAAAATGACCATGGAGGCGACCAGCATCATCAATTCCCTGCCGCCTGTCCGTTTCTCCCGCAAATGCTTCCTCCGTAAATCTCATACGATCAAAGCCGTATGTCTCCTGATATTTTACACGACCAGGTAACTTACCGCCCCGTTTTCTTCATCTCTTCGCGTTTTTTCTGCTTCTGCTGTCTCTCCGTGCGCAGCATGTCCTCCTGATACACGACGCCGCCGGCCAGCGCTTCCGGATCATCCGGATCCTTCGGAAGATACTGCGCGATATCCCTGTACAGCGCGCGGCTGGTGACTGCCGCCAGGATACCGAAGCCGCAGGTCACCCAGAGAAACCCGTACAGCGGACGCATCCGCTCATCCAGATAAGTCACCACCATCGGCACGACCCAGAGCGCTGCCAGGAAGACAGCCCTGATCGGGTTCCGGGCCGCAAAGAACAGGGCGTTGCGAAGCAGGTGCGGGATCGTGTCTTCAAAAGCAGCCATCACGGGCATCAGATGGATCCACAGGATGACCGCGAAGAAGCCCATCGCGTACAGCGCGTATTTGAACCAGGTGAGGATGCCCCCGTAGTAGGTGCAGAAGCGGATATCCAGGATCAGGAAAATGACAATCGCCAGAAACATAACGGTGCAGATCAGTCCCTGCTTCAGGTTCTGCTTCAGACCGACAAAAAACGTGCTGACCGGACTTAACGTGCTGTCGCTGTGCAGCCGCTTCAGCATGACATAGTGAAGCGCGGCCAGTCCCGGCCCGATCGTCAGGACCGGCAGAGCGACCAGCGAAAACAGGATATTCGATGCGATGATGATCCAGAGCACCGTCATGATCCTGCCTATGGTACTGTCATTGCTGAAAAGACTTCCTATCCTTCTTCCCATCTCCGCTCCTGACTTACTCTTCTCTTTCCTTACCCAGTATAAATTCCAGAAACAGTTCCGCGCTCTCTTCCCTCGTGGTATAGGCGCCTATACCGAGCGCGCAGTCTACGTCATACAGATGATACTTCGTGACCAGCAGGCTGTCGGAGACATCGAAGCCGACCGGCACGGGCTCCTGGGAGTACTCTTCATTGTACGGCTCACAGTAGATGATCCGTGACTCATACTCCTCCAGAAAGGAAGGATCTTCCAGATCCCGGAGATCCCTGAGGCGCCCGCTGCTCCCGACTCCGATAAGCCCCTCCGTGCCCATGACCAGGACATCCAGGTCCTTTGCCTCTGTGACTGCGACAAACATCTGGTAGTAGCTGTTGTTGGTCCCGCCGGATACCGAAGGGTCGAAATAGGCGGTGGCGTTCATCTCCACCTTCTTCTCCTTCGTGTCGTAGCCCGCGTACTCCACGAAGTCCTCCCACAGCTGAGAGTGATTCCCGGCATTCGCCGTGGTATTCGCAAAGATCGCGTAGAACCAGTAATCCTTCACCGTGAAGAATACGTGGAGCAGGATATACAGCACCAGGAAAGTCCCGAAGCATATCCCGAGGATCCAAAGCCAGTAATAGTGCAGGATATACGCCGCTTTCCCCTTCGTATCCAGATAGCTGATCTTCTCTTTTTCCGAAGCAAAATGCTTTTTGAGTCTGATAATCAAGTTTCCCATCTGTACAATATCAATCACCCATTACGGTATAAAACCGGCACATGACCACGTTTCATAGTATAGCAAAAGGAGGCTTTTTTAAGAAGCCTCCTTTTTGTACTGCTTTCAGAAAACGTACGGCCTGAGCCATACAGATCAGGCCATACAGCCTGTTACAGTTTTCCGCCGGATGTTGCGATACCTTCCACGAACTGCTTCTGGAAGATCAGGTAGATGATTACCATCGGCAGGACCGCAAGCGTTGCAGCGGCCATCATGGTCGGATATTCGCTTCCGTACTGACCCTGCATCTTTGCCAGGCCTGCGGAAAGCGTTGTGGTGGTTGCGCTGGAGCATACGATCATTGGCCACATCAGATCCTTGAACGCGAACACTGCCGTGAAGATGCCGAGGGAAACCATCGAGCTTCTCGTCAGCGGCATCATGATGTGCAGGAAACGTCCCGGAACCGAGCAGCCGTCGATACTTGCCGCTTCTTCCAGCTCCATCGGAAGTCCCTCATATCCGGTCTTCAGCAGATACGTACCGAATGCTGTTACCAGGCCGGGGAACACCAGACCGAAGGTCGTGTTGAGCATTCCAATCTTGGATACCATCAGGTACTGCGGAATGATGAAGATCTGCGCCGGCACCATCATCTGGATCAGGACCAGTGCGAACAGCGCATTCTTGAACGGGAACTTCAGTCTTCCGAACGCATACCCTGCCATCGTAGCCGTCAGGCAGGCGCATACCACGCGGAAGAAGATCATAAGGATCGTATTCTTATACAGGATAACAAAGTTGTAGCTCTTCCATACCGTCGCAAAATTCTCCCAGTGCCAGCCATTGGCCGGGAAGATATAGAACGGGTTCACCGAAATGGATTCCTGATTGGTCTTCAATGCCGTCAGGACCATCCATGCGAAGGGAACCAGCATGATAAAAGCCATGATGATCAGCACAATATGGGTCAAGATCTTTCTCCGTCTTGCCCTGGCTTCAGCTCCTTCCATATCAGGCACCCTCCTTTCTAGTTATGATAGACGACTCTCTTCTCCAGCTTCTGCAGGATGAACGTCAGGATCAGGATGAAGATGAGAAGCGCTACGACCAGCGTAGCTCCGTATCCCTTATTGCCGTTCGTAAATGCATACTGGTAGAAGAGGTAGACGACCGACTGAACCGATTTCAGAGCGACATTTGTCTTGTCCATGACCATGAACATCAGGTCGAAGATCGTAAGTGCACCGATGATACGGGTCTGGACAATAAAGAACGTGGTGGGTGACAGCAGCGGGACCGTGATGGAGAAGAACTGCCTCACGCCGCTCGCGCCGTCGATCGAAGCGGCTTCATAGAAATCACCCGGGATCTCCTGCAGGCCGCCGATAAACAGTACCATGTTGTAACCGATGATCGACCATACACCGATCACGCCGATCGAGATCCATGCGATCTTCGGATCCGAGATCCACGCGATGTTCGAATGGAATACATTATTGATCAGGCCGAACTGCGTATTATACAGCCACTTCCATACCATAGCCACAGCCGCAGGCGCGCAGACCATGGGCAGGAAGAAGATCGTCCTGTAGATCGAACGTCCGGCAAGCTTTTTATTCAGCAGAACAGCGAGTATCAGGGCGATCACGATACCGAACGGGACCTCGATGATCGCGTACTTGATGGTATTGAGGAATGCCTGCCAGGTCTCCGGTGAGGAAAGCACCTTGGAATAGTTGGCAAGTCCCACGAACTTGTTCCCCTTACCGAAATCACCGGTCTTAAAGAAAGACTGGTAGATCGTATTGAAGATCGGGTAAAAGTTCAGGATCGCAAGACCGATCATCGTCGGCGCCACAAAGAGCAGTCCCCACTTTGCCTCGTTCTTCTGCTTGGGAGTCATGTTTTTAAACAATGTCTTCCCCCTTTCCGAATCTGAGTGAAAAGGGGGCTGCCGCCCTAAAACGCGGCAGCCCTCAGGTGAGTCATATCACAGTGATCTGCATTCGGATCACTCGTTGGCAATAGCCTCTTCGATGATCGCCTGTGCGTTGTCACAAGCCGCTGCCATCAGATCCGGATCAGACGGATTCTGCCACGGATCCAGGAATGCGCCTGCCTGCTGCAGAGCATCTTCCCAGACGGTGGTGTTCCTGGTGTACGGTCTGAAGTACAGATTAGCCTCTTCCTCAGCCTTGGTGAATGCGGAAACATCCATGCCCTCGAACGCATTTGCGAACTCTTCGGACACGCCCTTCATACCGGCCATGGTAACACCAAGCTCGGCCTGCTCTTTCTGAGCCTTCTCAGAGCAGAAATAGGAGATCAGGCTGTAGCAGGCATCCGGATCTTCGACCTGGTAGGAAGCAGCCCATCCAAGGCCGTTGTAGCAGCTCCAGCGCTCGCCTTCGTCACACTGTCCGTTCTCGTTGACATCCGCGTACGGGATCATAGCCCATGCATAGTCGTCATGGTTCTCGGCAGTGTAGAAGAAGTTGATCATCCAGGAACCCTGTGTGATCATGCCGACAACGCCTGATGCGAACAGGGAGTCGGTTCCGGTCTCAGCAACAACAGTCTGCGGAGCAGCAACTTCAAGGATCTGGCGCATCTTCTCCATGCCGGCCTTTGCCTCATCGGATCCGATGGTGGTTCCCTTGTGATCATCGGTGATGACCTGTGCGCCGTAATCATAAACGATGTTGTACCAGCCGTCCTGGTTGTTGGAGGTGTTGATCGCATAGCCGTATACGCCGTCGTCCTTGCCTGCCTCGGTGATCTTGGTGGCAGCGTCAAGAACATCATCCCATGACCAGTCGTCGGTCGGATAGTCTACGCCGTACTTGTCGAAGATCGCCTTGTTGTAAAGAAGAGCGATGGTGTCATGGTCCTTCGGCAGTGCATACTGTACGCCGTTGCTGTTGTACAGATCCACAACGCCTTCATAGTAATTGGCCAGGTCGATGTTGTCGTCCGCTGCAATATAGTCATCCAGCGGTAAGATGAGATCATTCTCCATGTACATCTGCGCGGTGTTGGAATGCATCCAGAATACATCCGGCATCTGTCCGCCGGAAGCACCTGCCTCGAGCAGTGTCCAGTAGTTGTCCCAGTTGATGACTTCGATGTTGGCCTTGATGCCGGACTCCTCTGACCATTCATCCGCGATCTGCTGCAGACCCGGCTGCTGGTTGTTGTCCCAGATGTTGACTGTGATGTCAGCCATCGCGGCACTTGCCATTGCTACAACAAAACCTGCTGTAAGCACACCCAGTAACGCTTTTCTCATTTTAAGTCCTCCTTTTCGTGAAAAAAGTTCAATGAAGTACACACTTCTGACACATATTATATGCCTTTTCTTAGTCA
>CADCOU010000324.1 GCA_902803155.1 uncultured Lachnospiraceae bacterium
GAGGCGATCTCTTTCAGGGACTTGCCTTCCAGAATGACCAGGAGATCATACCCGCCGGAAATAAGATAGACAGATTTTACCTCCGGATAATTGTAGATACGCTCCGCGATGTGGTCGAATCCCTTTCCTCTCTGCGGCGAAACGCGTACTTCGATCAGTCCGGTCACCTTGTCAGCATCTGCCTGTTCCCAGTTGATCAGCGTGTTGTACCCGCAGATGATGCGCTGTTCCTCCATCTTCCGGATCTCTTCTTCGACCATCTCCCTGCTCGATCCGAGCAGTACAGCGATCTCCTCCGCTGTCATCCTGGAGTTGCGCTCCAGAAGTGTGAGAATCTGTTCTCTCATTGATGTTCCTCCTTATTAATTATATTATATGTAATCCCTGCTTCGAGGGGTTCCTTCTGTATTATCCTGCGGGTGCGGATGCTGGCTCCGAAGCCGCAGGCATTATGCCCGTTCCAGATATCTCACGATCTCGCCGCAGGTGAGCACCCTGGCAGTATCCGCTGTCGTTTCTCCGATCTTCACCGCCGGGATTCCCAGGATCCTGCACCGGAGAACTGCCTCTTCCGCATCCTTCACTGCGATCAGCCAGGCTCCGTCTCCCCTGAGTTCGTACGGATCCAGGTCCAGCTCTTCACATATCTCGACTGTCTCCTGACGGATCGGGACTGCTCTCAGGTCAACGGCCAGACCAGTCTGAAGTTTCTCTCCCAGGATCCACAGGGCTGCTGTCACCCCTCCGAAGGAGATCTTCACACGCGCTTCAGGAACGCATTCCTCAGGCGGTTCGTAATCCCTGTCCAGCGTTTTTGCCGCATACACGATGGATGCCGGAAAATGTCCGAGAAGCCATTCCTCCCGGTCCGATGCAAGCTGTGCGGTACCCTTCTGTCCGGCGAACCCAGTCATTACGATATCCATAGTTCAGTTGATGACCGTGACTGTCCCGTCTGTGACCGGGTTTCCCGCCGCATCGGTCTGCGGCGTCTGCTCCTGTGCCTTTCCGGTCGCGATAATCTGCTGCACTGCTTCCAGGTTGTTCGCCGAGATCGCAGCATATATCGCCTGCGACACGGAGGCGTCGGTCGTGACCGTCCCGATCGAATAGATCGTCCCGACTGCCTGGTAGAAGCTGGAATTGATACGGTACTCATCGATCAGCTCGCCGTCGACGTAGATCTCTTTCCAGAGCTCCGCCTGATATCCGGTATGCGGGGACTGGGTCTGCAGCACATAGCCGACCGGCTGGGACGGATCAGCCTGCAGCTGGAATCCCTCCGGCTGGTTGGTCGCGAGCACCTTGCTGGTAAACTGCACTGACCGGTTTTCCGGTCTGGTCTCATGGCCGAAGATTACGAAGGTGATCTGCCCGCCCGAGCAGTACCCTTCTATGTAAATGGGAGCGTCGGTATTGTTCACGAAGCACATATCCATGACGCCCTCTGCGATCGCCGCGTCCTTGGACGGTTCCACATAATTGACCATCATCGTATGGTTCGAACGGGCCGTGATGTCCATCTCCGCCTTCAGCGCAGCATTGTACAGAGTAGTGGATACCTGGCAGATACCGCCTCCGTAGGAATCGACCGTACGGTTCTCCTCATAGGTCGGCGCGGGAAGATACCCGTTCTCCGCCGAGAACGGAGTGACCGCCCTGGTGACCGAAAACTCATCGTCCGGCCAGAGAAGTGTTCCGTTGATCAGCGCACAGCCGTTCTGCACATTGACAGCGCGGTTGGCGCTGGACGCTGAATAATCTGTTGTAGCGGATCCCAGCACATCCTTCACCAGAGACAGGGTTGCCGCCGACACTTCCGGACTGGTCACATCCACTGCAAGGTCTACCGAGATCTCTCCGCCGGTCCAGTTCTCGATGGCGTCTTTCACTTCGGCCGTCGATTCGTCTACCTTCAGTGTGATCCCGTCCGTTCCGCCTTCCACATACGGATAGCCGTCGCTTCCGATCAGGAGCTGTCCCTCTACCGGATCCGTGTTGTAGGAACTGCAGCTGGAAACAAAACTTCTGATCCGGTCCTCGTCCACCGTGAACTCCAGCGGATAATCCACGGTATTGTTCTCCAGATCCTTCTGCAGCTTATACCGCTCCACGATATTGCCGCTCTTGCCGATCCCCGTAAGGCGGTTCACAATATCCAGATTCGTACAGGAGTATCCCATATCGGCGAGGGAAGTCGTGACGGTATTGCCTCCGATGTTCAGGCTGACTGCAGTCGATGCCAGTTCGCCGACCTTGGTCTGAAGGGCTGCCTCGGCCTCATCCAGACTCATCCCGGACAGGTCCACTCCTTCCACATGTACGCCGCTGGCTATCGTCTGGTCAGACGAAGAGGCGACCGGTCTGTCCGCATATGCATATGTAGTTATCATAGCCGCCAGGATCGCTCCTGCCGCGCACATCCGTGCGAATCTGCCTCTCTTCACTCCATCCTCCGGATTTCTTGTCCTTCAAAAGTCGGCCGGCCTGTCTGAGGCCGGTATTCCTGCCTGACGCAGGACACCGCCGATCAGGTGCCGTGCTTTACGCGGTCAGAAGCATCGACGGCAGCACGGAAAGCAGCATAGCCAGGACCAGGACACCTACGATTACTGCCGCGATGATCTGCTGTTTCCTCTGACGGTTTGAATTGCGCTTTTTCATTTCTTATCTCCTTCTCACACTGTCTTTCCCGCCGGAACAGTCATTCCGGCTGCGGGCAATCTCTTTACATGTTCCGAAACAGGTCACAGTACCAGCTTCGCAGCTCCGTATATACCGGCGTCATTCCCGAGCGTCGCCAGGGCAAACGCGGCATTCTTGCATGCCGGAAACGCGTACTGTCTGTAATACTTCTGCACATACTCCAGAAGGACCGGGCCGGCTTTGGACACGCCGCCTCCGATTACATAGATCTCCGGATCCGTCACGCAGGCAAATGCTGCCAGCGCCCTTCCGAGATACAGACCGAACTTTTCGGCCACTTCATCTGCCAGCTCGTCCCCTGCCTTTACCGCGTCCCAGACATCTTTGGCGGAGAAGGCTCTGCCTCTGAGCATAGACGGCATGTCCGGTTTCTTCTCCAGCTGCATCTTTGCGAGACGTACGATACCGGTCGCGGAAGCCACCTGCTCCAGGCAGCCGACATTACCGCAGTTGCAGGGCTCCTGTAGTTCTTCCGTCACGTGTACATGGCCGATCTCCCCGCCTGCTCCGCCCGAGCCTGCGATGACCTTGCCTTCCACGACGACTCCGCCGCCCACGCCGGTTCCGAGCGTCACCATGATGAGGTTCTTGTGCCCGGCACCGCCGCCTTTCCAGCATTCGCCGAGCGCCGCAGCGTTGGCATCGTTCAGGGCCTTTGTGCGGATGCCCGTCATCTTTTCCATCTCACCGACGATATCGACATAGCCCCAGTGAAGGTTGACTGCCAGTGCCACCTCGCCCTTTTCATTGACCGGTCCCGGGATGTCAACTCCGATCCCTTCGATCTGGTCTTTTGTCAGGCCGCGCTCCTCGATCTTTGCCTTGATCGTCTGTGCGATGTCCGGAAGGATACAGGTTCCGTTCTCCTCTGTCCTGGTCGGGATCTCCCATTTGTCAAGGAGTTCTCCTTCCGAATTGAAAAACCCGCACTTGATCGTCGTGCCACCCACATCGATTCCAAAACAGTACTGTTTCATTCTTCTTCTCCCTGCTTTTCCATATTTGCCATAATGCCCTGCTGGACCCGGTTGTACAGTTCCTGCGCAGCGTTATATCCCATCTTCTTCTGCCTGTGATTGACCGCAGCGGATTCCACGATCACCGCAAGGTTTCTGCCCGGCCGGATCGGAAGCGAATGACAGGTAACCCTGTTTCCGAGGAACTCCGTGTATTCTTCCTCGAGGCCAAGGCGGTCATACTCCTTGTCCTTATCCCATTCCTCCAGCTTGATGACCAGATCGATGTTCGTCGTGTCCATGACTGCCTCGACGCCGAACAGGGTCTTGACGTTGATGATGCCGATGCCGCGCAGTTCAATAAAATGGCGGGTAATATCCGGAGCGGTTCCGACCAGGGTGTGGTCCGATACCTTCCTGATCTCCACGACGTCGTCCGTGATCAGCCGGTGTCCCCTCTTGATCAGCTCCAGGGCAGCTTCACTCTTACCAATGCCGCTTTCACCCATGATCAGAACACCTTCGCCGTACACGTCCACCAGCACCCCGTGGATCGTAATGCACGGAGCAAGCTCCACATTCAGCCAGCGGAGGACCTCCGCGACAAATGCACTGGTCTCGCGGTCCGTTGTGAAGATCGGCACGTCATACTGCACCGCCAGCTCCAGCATATCTTCGTCCGGTACGGTTCTCGTCGTGTAGACGATCGCAGGGATCTTGGACGCCAGGAGTTTATCGTAGATTACCTTCTTTCTCTCCCGGGTCAGCGTTTCCAGATAGGTATATTCCACATATCCGATGATCTGCAGCCGGTCTGCATCAAAATAGTCAAAGTATCCTGTCAGCTGCAGGGCAGGACGGTTGACCTCATTGGTCGTCAGCTTCTTCCCCTTCAGTTCCACCTGAGGTGTCACGTGGGTAAGCTTCATTTTTTCAGCCAATCTTGTAATCGGAACACTGGACTGTGTATTCATTCACTCCTCCGGGAAGTATCATCCAAGTCTGCCGCAGGCTTTCTCTCAGCGGGGAATCCCCATTGAGATGATTTACAGATTATCGTATCATGCAAGCGTGTCTTTGTCGAGAAGTCCGGGGTGAAAATACGCATAGACTTTCTGTGCGCTTGCAGTGTTCATGGACGGTGCGTGGATCAGCTGATCCAGTTCCGCGTCCCGTATCGCTTCCAGGGATCCGAACGCCCTCAGCAGCGCCTTGCGCCGGGCCGGTCCGATCCCTTCGATCTCTTCCAGAAGGGAGTGTGTCTGTGCTTTGCTTCGCAGGGAGCGGTGATACTCGATGGCAAACCTGTGCGCCTCATCCTGGATCCGGGTGATCAGTTTGAATCCTTCTGAATGACGGTCGATGGGAAGTTCCGTGTTCCTGTAATACAGTCCCCTTGTCCTGTGATACTCATCCTTGACCATACCGCAGACAGGTATCTCCAGTCCCAGTTCCCTGCAGACATCCTCGGCAATACCAACCTGCCCCTTCCCGCCGTCCATCATGATCAGGTCCGGCATGGTACTGAATGACCCCAGCGCATCTTCCATATGGCGGCGCTTCATTTCTTCCGCTTCTTCGATCCCGTGCCGGAGACGCCTGAGGAGGACTTCCCTCAGGGACGCGTAGTCATTGGGTCCTTCGACTGTCCGGATCCGGAACTTGCGGTAATCGACAGGTTTCGGCTTTCCTCTCTCAAACACGATCATGGAGCCGACTGATTCCAGTCCCGACGTATTGGAAATGTCGTACGCTTCCACTCTGGAGACATGTCCTGTCCCAAGCAGGGCGGCGATCTCCTGCATGGCTCCGATGGTCCTGCCTTCCTCCAGGCGGATCCGTTCCCGGTCCTGCTTCAGCACGATCTCCGCGTTTTCATGCGCCATCTGTACCAGGCGGCTTCTCGGGCCTCTCTGCGGAACCTTCAGGTATACACGGCTTCCGCGTCTGCCGCTCAGCCATTCCTCGATCAGTTTCTGATCCTCGATCCGGCATTCCAGCATGAGTTCCCTGGGAAGGAACGGGGCCGCGGCATAGAACTGCCGCACAAAGACAGACAGGATACGGCCTTTCACCTCCTGAACCAGATCTTCCTGCCTGCTTCCGCCTTCCTCTGTCAGATTCTCTGCTTCATCCTGCGTTTTTGCGGCTTCCTGCAGAAGCGCGGCGTCTTCCTCTCCGACAGTCAGGAAACTGTGGTCCCTTCCGATCAGTTTTCCGTCTCTGACGTAAAACACCTGCACGACGGCATCGCTCCCGTCCAGGGCAACCGCGAGGATATCGCGGTCTTCCCCGTCACCGTTCTCCATCTTCTGCTTCTGCACGACAGAAAGCACACTCTGCTTCAGATCCCGCATCTGTGCAGCGGTCTCGAAGTCCAGAGATTCGCTGGCTTTCTTCATTTTCTCATCCAGCACCCTTACGACTTCCCGGTAGTTTCCATTCAGGAAATCGACCGCCTTGCCGATATTCTCCCGGTACGCCTCTGCTGAAACCTGTCCCTGGCACGGTGCGTCGCACTGTCCGATCTGGTAGTTCAGGCAGGGTCTCTCCGCCCCGATATCTCTGGGCAGGTTCCTGCTGCAGTCTCTGACCCTGTAGAGTTTTCGCAGCAGTTCAGTCGTCTCCTTCACTGCAAAGGCACTCTTGAACGGTCCGAAATAGCGCGCCCCGTCCTTTTTCAGTTTCCGGGTAAACAGGACTCTCGGATACTCCTCCTGCAGAGTCACCTTGATATACGGGTAGGTTTTGTCATCCTTGAGAAGGGTGTTGTACCTCGGGCGGTTTTCCTTGATCAGGTTGTTCTCGAGAACCAGCGCCTCCAGCTCGGAATCCGTCACGATGTACTCGAAATAGGCGATCCGGCTGACCATGTGCTCGATCTTGGGGCCCCTGCCCAGTTTCCTGACAAAATACTGGTGCACGCGCCTTTTCAGGTTGACCGCCTTGCCAACATACAGAATCGCGTCAGAGCGGTCGTGCATGATGTACACGCCCGGTTTGTCCGGCAGCTTTTTCAGTTCTTCCTCAAGATTGAAATCCGGATTCATAGGAAACCTTCCGTAATAAAGATAAAGCACAGAGACCTGAGTCTCTGTGCATCGTATCTGATATCATATTCGGTTGTCAATCGGTCACGCGGTGAGAACGTGTCCTGTAGGAACGCTGTGCGGCTGCTGCCTGCTCTGCCGGGGTCTCGAAGAGTCTGTCGCCGACCATCTGCAGCATCACTCCCATGACAAGTCCCAGCGACACATCGATCACCGAATGCTGCTTCAGGAACATGGTGGACAGGATGATCAGCACGCCCAGAATGTCGGAAGAGAATGTGATAAGCTTCTTCTCTCTCAGCGTCTTGTTTCCGCGGACTGCGAAGCACAGCGCCATCGTATTGAATACGTGGATGCTGGGCAGGACATTGGTCGGAGTATCCGTCTTATAGAGGAAAGAGACCAGCATACCGCAGATATTGCTCGTATCCACATAGTCAGGACGAAGGTCCAGTTTGTTCGGATAGACCAGCGAAACGACCAGGAAGATCGTCATGCCCATCATCAGAACTGCCGATACCTTGTAGGTTTCCTGTATGGTTCCCTTGAATACGATGTAGGTCACTACCGCAACGTTGAACCCGAACCAGAGGAAATAGGGAATAATGAAGTATTCGCAGAACGGGATCTGATCATCCAGCCATGTATGGATGATGTGATAATGCACATGTCCTGCGCTCTCAAGAACACGGAAGCCGATCATGTAGATCGCAACATAAAGCAGGATCCAAAATGAATGGCGATGCGTTCTCGCAATATTCAGTAATCTGTTTCCTTTCACGTTCATTTTCTCAGTAAACCTTCAACAAGTCCTCTGACTTCTAAATAATCGGAATAATTGTGTTATCTTTTTAACTTAGCCGTCGATGCCGATAGTACTCCAGAGGATTCCCACTGTCAAGGAGTCCCCTGAATATTCGGCGAAATGTCGAAGAACTCGCTTTTTTACGCGCAATTCCTCAGCAGGATTCTCGCTGTTTTTTCTGCTTGTTTATACAGGATCCGCCGTGTCAGCGCTTTCCTGCGGCTGCTGAGGCTCTTCCTCTCCCGCTGTATCGTCTGCAGGAGATCCGTCCGCATCCGGTTCATCTTCCGTTTCCGTATCGGAACCTTCCACAGGCTTCTCCTGTATCCTTGCTTCCTTTTTCGCTTCGGCCGGATCGATCCCTTCAACTTCATAGAACAGATCCATGAACTGTTTTCCCGTGATGGTTTCCTTCTCGATCAGGAACTCGGCGATACGGTCCATCGCCTCCCTGTGGTCCGAGAGCAGCTTCTTCGCCTGATCATAGGAATCCTTCAGGATCCGTATCACTTCGTGGTCCACCTCGGCGGCAGTCCGGTCTGAGCAGTTCATCACGATCCTGCCGTCATCCAGATACTGGCTCGCGGGCGACTCCAGCTGTGCAAGGCCGAACTTCTCGCTCATGCCGTACTGTGTGACCATGGCTCTTGCGATACGTGTCGCTTTCTCAATGTCGTTCGCGGCTCCGGTGGTCACCGTATTGAATACGATCTCCTCCGCAGCGCGCCCGGCAACAAACTCTACCAGCATGGCCCGGATCTCAGCTTCCGTATTGAGGAACTTCTCCTCCTCCGGCACATTCGTTACATAGCCCAGAGCCCCCGAGGTTCTCGGGACGATCGTAATCTTCTGCACCGGCTCAGAATGCTTCTGCAGAGCCGATACCAGTGCATGGCCGACTTCATGATAGGAAACGATCCTGCGTTCCTCTCTCGAGAGGATGCGGTTCTTCTTTTCCTTTCCGACCAGGACCAGTTCCACAGCTTCCTGCAGATCCTTCTGGCTGACCGCAGCACGGTGGTTCTTGACTGCCAGGATGGCCGCCTCGTTGATCATGTTGGCCAGGTCGGAGCCGACTGCACCGGATGTGGACAGTGCGATCTCTTTGAGATCAACCGTGTCGTCCAGGTGCACATTTTTGGCATGGACCTTCAGGACATCGATACGACCCTGCAGATCCGGTTTTTCGACGGTTACCCTGCGGTCAAACCTGCCCGGCCTGAGCAGTGCCGGATCCAGAACTTCCGGACGGTTGGTCGCC
>CADCOU010000325.1 GCA_902803155.1 uncultured Lachnospiraceae bacterium
AAGCGGGTCGATGAGATACAGCCAGTACTGGATTTTCTTGAGGACATGGGCTATATCGCGTCAGTGGACTCCCGTCCCACTTACGGCAAGGGCAGGCCGTCTCTCCCGAAGTATGTTGTCAACCCATCCGTTTTGTCATAACTGTCATGTGTGTCATACCATTGCGCATGACATAAAAACGCAGGAAATATAAGGCTTTCTGATTTTTGTCATATAGTCATGGATTCCTAAATATAGGCAAAATAAGATTATTTCTTTCTTTCTGAAAATCAGTACAGAAATCCCTTTATGTCTTATAGGGTTCAGACAAAAAGACAAAAATCGGAAACGCCCAGAAACAGGAGGTTTTTAATGTCTAAGAGCAGAAAAATCGGTTCAGACAGAACTGACATAAATGAGAAGAAAATCGAACAGCACCTGGTCAGGGCTGTGAAGGAAGTGGGCGGCATCTGCCCCAAGCTGGTATCCCCCGGCATGGATGGGATGCCCGACCGCATGGTCTTGCTTCCGGGATGCCGGATCGGTTTTGTCGAGGTAAAGGCTCCCGGAAAGGAGCCGCGCCCCCTTCAGACTAACAGACACAGGATGCTGCGGAAACTGGGCTTCCCGGTCTTCGTCCTGGACGGCCTTGAGCAGATCCCCGGGATCATTGAGGAGGTGGCGGCATGGCGCACGTGATACAGCTGACGGACGGGAGCACCCACACAATCTTCGGCGAGAGGGATATCATCTCCCTGGTGGATGAGTACCTGGGATATGAAGCCCGGACGGAACTTGAGGAACTGTTGTCGGAACATGACCCGGATGCGGACTATATCGATGAGCTGGAATCGGAACTGAAAGGCGCGAAGGATCACCACCGGGAGGTGATGGAGCAGCTGCGGACACAGTCTGAAACCATCGCCGGGCTGATCAGGGAGAAGGACATCGACCGGAAGGCGCTGTCCAAAGCCGCTGGGGTCATCGGTTCCATAACCTGGAGGGAACTGAGTGTACGATGAGAATTATAAGAAACTGGCAAACGCCATCATCCTGCAGGCGGTGAAGGATTTCAGGCCGGCATACCGCAGGCTGAAGAGGTTTCCGAATGACGCGGCGGCACAGTCCACGGTCAGGGAGATCACGAAGTTCTTCTGTTCGGATTACTTCGCCGCCCTGACCGACCTGGACGGCCCGGCGCTGCTTAAGCGGATCATGCGGGAGATGGATGAGAAAGGGATCAAATGACAATGAAACGACAGGATTTGCATGAATACCAGAATTACTGCGTCCGCTTCCTGATGGAGCACCCGGAAGCGATGCTGATACTTGAGATGGGCCTTGGGAAAAGCTGCATAAGCCTTACCGCCATCCTTGACCTGATGTTTGACAGCTTCGAGGTGTCGAAGGTACTGGTCATAGCACCTTTGCGGGTAGCGAAGACTGTATGGCCGGAGGAGAAAGACACCTGGGAGCATGCCAGGTTCCTTCGGATGAGCGTGATGGTCGGGACGGCAAAGCAGCGCGAAGCGGCTCTGCGGGCCCCCGCCGATGTATATGTCATCAACCGTGAAAACGTGAAGTGGCTGACGGATTACCTGGAGAAACGCCATATCCCCTGGCCGTTCGATATGGTGGTGATCGATGAACTTTCATCCTTCAAGAACCATAACAGCCAGAGGTGGAAAGCCCTGCGGAAGGTCCGTCCGAAGATAAAGCGCATGGTCGGCCTGACCGGGACTCCGGCGTCCAACGGGCTGCTTGACCTCTGGGCGGAAACCTACCTCATCGATAACGGGCAGCGGCTTGGGCGGTTCATCGGCAGGTACCGTGATGCCTACTTCAAGGCGGCAGGCATGAATCCGTACACAGGGGTCGTGTACAACTACGTGCCTCTCCCGGGAGCGGAGGAGAAAATCTACAGCCGGATATCCGACATCTCCGTTTCCATGAAAGCCCTGGACTACCTGGACATGCCGGAGTTCATCCCCGTCATCCACAGGGTGGATATGGAGCCGGACGAGCGGACACTGTATGAGGAGATGAAGAAGGAACTGCTGGTCAGTGTGGACGGTGAAGAGATTGATGCCGCCAACGCGGCCGTCCTTTCTGGGAAACTCCTGCAGATGGCGAACGGCGCGATATACACAGATGACCGGGAAATTGTGCCGATCCACAGCCAGAAGCTGCTGATGCTGGAAGACCTCATCGAGCAGGCAAACGGCCAGAACGTGCTTGTGGCATATTGGTATCAGCATGACCACAGCCGCATCATGGAGCACCTGGCGGCAAAGGGATATACACCGAGGGACATCAGAACCGATGCTGACATTTCCGACTGGAACGCCGGGAGGATACAGGTTGGCCTGATTTCCCCGGCGAGTGCCGGACACGGACTGAACATTCAGAGGGGTGGCCATATCCTGATCTGGTTCTCCATGATCTGGTCCCTTGAGATGTATCAGCAGACCAACGCCCGCCTGTGGCGCCAGGGTCAGAAAGAAGTGGTGACCGCCCATCACATCGTCTGCCGGGATACCGTTGACGAGGATGTCCTGAAAGCCCTGGAGCATAAGGACACCACGCAGCAGAATCTCATCGCCGCGGTGAAGGCACACCTGACAATCTGAGTCAACCTAATGGCAATCCGGGAAATACAAATCATATTTTCGGAGGTAGAAGCCATGAGCATTATGTGGAAGTATCTGGACAAGCGGTCCGCGACAATCGCGGCGATCAAGGACTACGAGAGCATGCAGTTCATCATAAAGCACACCGATGATGAGATCCGTGCCGAGCGGGACAAGATGTCCGCCGTCCGCAGTCCCGGGTGGGACGGTATGCCGCACGCCCACAATCCGAACGCGCAGGAGGAACGCATCCTGAACGGCATCGAGGAGATCGACATCCTGAAAGAGCGGTACCGCCAGGCCGTGGAATACATGGACTGGTTCAAGCCTGCCTGGGATCAGCTGACCGAAGATGAGAAGTACGTTCTTGAAACCTTCTACGGCGATGCCAACAGCTACGGTTCCAATGCCGTCTATTACATCGCAGAGTATTTCAAGATTGAGCAGACATCCGCCTATAAGCGGAAGAACCGTGCCCTTGACCGTTTGACCGTGCTGCTGTTCGGAAGGCAGTAAAAAAAAGGCCCTTGAAGTCCCGCAGCCTGGAACTTCAAGGGCCTTGCCGTTTATGCGGTGAGCAGATACTTTGTGGCAGAGGAGATGGCTTTCCTGCCGCCGGGAGTGGCTACCCCGACCAGTACCAGTCCGCCTGCCACTAACCATCCCCAGTTCTCAGCCCACCAGCTTGTCGCGGCTCCGACATTCTGTGTCTGCGTTGACTGAAGATCTCTGACACGGCGGGTGTTGTTCTCTTCCCGCTGATCATAGTCAGCGTTTGCCTGCCGGATCAGATTTACCTTCTTTTCCCAGTCAGTGTCTTTGTCCGCGATGATCCCAGCAATCACCTGATTGTGGTTCTCCTGGCCGCTCATGTTACAGACCTGCTGCACCAGTTTTTCGGTGTTGATAGCATTTTTCTGCGTGTCATCGAGGGACTTCGTGAGCACCTCGGCCATCTCTTTAACGTCTTTGTTTTCCATTTGAATTCCTCCGTTTCAGAATTTGTCTGTTGATTGTTCCTGTTCATTTGCCTGCAGGGACTGGATAAAGCAGTAGATAAAAATTGCCTCTGCCAGGTAGGCTGAGAAGCCGGCGCCGTACATGTCATCTAAGACTCGGCCTTGCCCGCCCTGTGATGCCAACATCGTACCTGCACTGTGAAATACGCTTAATTCGTGACCGTGCTTCTCAAATAACTCGGTGTAGAGATTATCGACAAGAGAATACACCTGGGGCGAATCAGCCGGGATCAGGCGAACCTGCAGGATTCTTATGTAGCGATAAATCTCGCTGCGTAAGCCTGATAGTTCCGGAGTGTTGGCCTGAGCAATAACTGCGTCCTTGTCCATTCCGTGTGCTTTCATCAGCTCTCTTGATCCCGTTTCATAATCGGAAGATCCGACTTTAGGGTCTACCGGCAGGACTTCAAGATATCGGTCAATATCATCTATGCCGTCTTCACGTGGGAAGGCAGGCAGCTTTCCGACAGAACGTATTGTTTCAGCAAACCGTTGTGCGACACTCAGATGCTGAGTCTTCCACCGAAGATCATTGATCTTTGCGTCCAGCGAATCCCATATCTCTTCACTCGGTTTGTTATCCGGTGCGTCGAGTATTTTTTCAATCTGGTCGTTCTTAAACCCGAGCATCTGCAGCATCCTGATCCACCAGATACGTTCGACTGCGTCGCTGCCGTAGACCCAGCAGTGAGTGGAACCCGGCTTGCGGATCGGAGACAGGAGAACTGGCTGCGGTTTCCCGTTTTTCCGTTTCGTATCCGTGTTTCTTCTGCCGGCCCACGTGCGGAGTGTGTCGTAGGTGACTCCCGGTAGTCTTCGTAAATCCTGCGATGTATATTCTTTTTTCAAGGTACTGTACCCCCTGTTCCTGAGTGGTCTCTTCGGTGGTTGTCTGTACTATAGCACATCGGTCTAAGACCGAAG
>CADCOU010000326.1 GCA_902803155.1 uncultured Lachnospiraceae bacterium
TCCTTACTGGATCTGCGGGAAGACTTCCTTCAATGCCGGATAGATCTTCCTGAACTGCTGGTATCTCTTCTCATATTTCTCGGTGAGTACCGGATCCGGATCCTCATATCCCGTGACTTTGACGATCTTCTCACAGGCTGTCTTGACATCCGGGAACTCTCCGCATGCAACTGCCGCGAGCATGGCACCGCCCATGGACGGTCCTTCCTCGCTCTTCGGGAACTCCAGACGGATCCCGAGGATGTTGCAGGCCATCTTTCTCCAGAGCGGACTCTTGGCGCCGCCGCCGACGATCGTGCTCTTCTTCACCTCAATGCCGAGTTCTTTCGCCACTTCGAAGGAATCACGAAGTCCGAACGCTACGCCTTCAAGCACGGCCTGGGTCATATCCGTTCTGGTAGAGTCCATTGTCATCCCTACAAAGGTTCCTCTTGCCAGCGGATCGTTCAGCGGGCTTCTCTCGCCCATCAGGTACGGCAGATAGAATACATGGTTCTCGCCCAGCTTATCCTCGGTGATGCCGGCCTGCTCCGCTGCGTAATCCTTCGTCTTCAGGATCTCTTCATTCCACCACTTGTTGCAGCTCGCAGCTGAAAGCATGCAGCCCATCAGGTGGAAATAGCCGTCCGAATGGGCGAAGCTGTGAAGTGCGGTATGTCCCTTCGTGCTGACGAAATGGTCTGCAGAAATGAACAGCGTGCCGGATGTTCCGAGGGAGATATTGCACTTGCCCTCGCCGACTGTTCCGGTTCCGACTGCGGACGCTGCGTTGTCACCGCCGCCTGCCGCGATCACGACATTGTCAGACAGGCCGAGTTCCTGGGCGATCTCGCTCCTGAGCGTTCCGACCTTCTCATAGCTCTCATAGAGCTTCGGAAGCATGTCTTCGGTTATACCGCAGATCTCGCACATCTCCTTCGACCAGCATTTGTTCTCCACATCCAGGAGGAGCATGCCGGACGCATCGGAATAATCCGTGCAGTTCGATCCGCTCAGTCTGTAGGCCAGATAATCCTTCGGGAGCATGATTTTTGCAATTCTTGCGAAATTCTCCGGCTCATTTTTCTTTACCCAGAGGATCTTCGGTGCCGTAAATCCTGCATAGGCGATATTTGCCGTGTATTTCTCGAGGTCAGCCTTTCCGATCACCTCATTCAGATAATCGGTCTCCTCCGTTGTTCTCCCGTCGTTCCACAGGATCGCGGGGCGGATCACATTGTCATCCTTGTCCAGGATGACCAGTCCGTGCATCTGTCCTCCGAATGAAATGCCGGCAACCTTGCTCTTGTCCTGGTCTTCCAGAAGCTCTTTCAGGCCGGCGATCGACTGCTCATACCAGTCAAGCGGTTCCTGCTCCGACCAGCCCGGATGCGGGAAAGACAGGCCATACTCTTTAGAGACAATCTTAACGATCTCGCCCTCAGAATCCATCAGCAGAAGTTTGACTGCCGACGTCCCGAGGTCAATTCCGACATAAAGCATTGCATGCTCCTTTCTGTTTTTTATTTGTTTAAACACTAGAAACCTACGCTAATTCTAAAACAATTAAAATGGCTTTTCAACCGTTCCCGGTAATTCAGCAATAATTTGATATTTCACCACAAAAAAAGAAAGGATATCTCCTCCTGTGAGAAGATATCCTGAAATACTCTGATTCACTGCTGCTCTGTTATACCGCTGTCCGGAAGGACTGTCACATTCCGAGACTGCGAAGGCTTTCCGTCATCTCTGCCTCTCTCTGAACGGTCTCTTCATCGGTCATCGCACTCTCCTCCGGGATAATGATCGGAAGCGCCTTCGGAATATTCTCGATCACCAGATGGCGGTGGCTGCCCCCGTACTCCCCGTCCCTGCTCCATTCGACTTCATCTTCAAACCAGATCTCCAGCCGGGATGTCTTGAAAGTGATCAGGTTTTTGTTCTCCGTTCCGCCCATCAGCGCGGGAAGCACCGCGGGAAGCTCCATGGCAGGAATCGCAGGCATGCGGATCATAGTGACTTCAAAGACCCCGTCGTTCAGCGTAACATCAGGCCCCGTGATCCCTTTGAATCCTCCGACCGAGTTCGAGTTCGTGATCATTCCGAGCAGGAAATCTCCGGTTCCGGAATTCTCTTCGCTCTCGTAATGCATGTGATAGGACTTGATGCTTGCCAGGCTCTGCATGCCGCGTACGATGTACGCCATATGCCCCAGCATGTTCTTCATATCCTGAGGCGTATCATAGGACACATTCGCAAATGCCCCGAACGCTGCCACATAGACAAAGTAACTGTCATTCATTCTCCCGATATCACAGGGAAATACGCTGCCGTTCATAACTGCGCGGGCAGCTCTTCGCATCTGCATGGGGATCCCCAGACTGGTTGCGTAATCATTGGTCGAACCAGCCGGGATATAACCGATCGGCCTGGAGATATGTCCCGTCTGAAGACCGGTCACGACTTCGTCCAGCGTACCGTCGCCTCCCGAGCAGACGATCATGTCAAATGCGTCCCCGCATTCCTGTACGACCCTGGTGGCATCTTTGACGCCGATCGTCGGATGAACGACCACCTCATACCCGTTCCCGGAAAATTCCTCAAGGATATAGGAAAGCGAATTGCGGATCATGCCTTTGCCGGCCATCGGATTATAGATAAACAGAAGTCTCTTCATGTGGAGTCCTCTCCTGATCGTCTGACATCGTGATTGAAAGCGGCATTTCATATATACCTGGATACCGGACAATACAGCCGGTACTCTCCCGGGACGTATTACCTGGACGCCTCAGCCTCACGCTGCTCCTTTGGCTTCCAGCCTTTGTAGTTTTCATAACGGCGCTCTTTGTGTTCCGTCGCATTCCAGAGTTTGTCTGCGACCGGTTTCCAGGCCTTCGCGTAGGGAATGCATTTCTCGCACAGATGCTCCGCGCTTTCCGGAGACTGCAGGTCGGTGGAATGTGCACCGGACCTTTTGACCATTTCTACCAGGATGCCCGGGTTCTCCAGCATCGGGCACGGGCGAAGCATGTTCTTATTGAACGGCTGACGGTTGCGGTACTCCTGGAACAGCGGCTGCTGGAGGCATTCCAGAACCGTATTCTGATGGATATTTGCTCCTGAATAATGGATAAATACGCACGGTTCCGCATCTCCGTTCGGATTGATGTGGAAGTAGTTCCTTCCGCCTGCGATGCATCCTCCGACAAACTCGCCGTCGTTCTGGAAATCCATCGTATAGA
>CADCOU010000327.1 GCA_902803155.1 uncultured Lachnospiraceae bacterium
ATCTCTTCTTCATTGTCATTACCTCCGAATTGCTCCCGTTTGTTGCTAAATTGTTTTAAATATTACATAAATGTTACAATTCAACTGTGGTCATGATAACAAAAAGAAATATTTATGTCAATACTTTATTTATTTTTTGTAAAAATTTAAGGAGCGATCTTGCGATCGCTCCTTTTAAATCCATTTTGTCTTGCAAATACGAAGTTATTTTTTAACTAATTGTTACATTTATTAATAGCTTGTAATCTATCAATGAAATGCCTTATCCGAAATATCTCTCCAACAGGCCCTTGAATGCCTTTCCGTGTCTGGCTTCGTCTCTTGCCATCTCATGGACGGTGTCATGGATCGCATCCAGGTTGAGGGCTTTCGCTCTCTTCGCCAGGTCGGTCTTGCCTGCGGTTGCGCCGTTCTCGGCTTCCACACGCATCTGAAGGTTCTTCTTGGTGCTGTCGGTCACGACTTCGCCCCGAAGTTCTGCGAACTTGGCTGCATGCTCTGCCTCTTCATAAGCAGCCTTCTCCCAGTAGAGGCCGATCTCCGGATATCCCTCGCGGAATGCGACACGGGCCATCGCCAGATACATGCCTACTTCGGAGCATTCACCGGTAAAATTGGCGCGCAGGTCTTCCTTGATATCATCCGGAACATCACTTGCAACACCGACTACATGCTCCGCAGCCCATGTCATCTCATCTTCCTGCTTCGTGAACTTGGAAGCCGGAGCCTTACATACCGGACATGCCTCCGGAGCTGCATCGCCTTCATACACATAACCGCATACATTACATACCCACTTTGCCATTTTTGGTTCTCCTTTTCTGAAATGTGCACTGCCCCTTCTCTCAGGACGGTTTATGTACTCTGCCTTCTGTTGTAAACAGATTGTAGCAAAAGAATCATGTTAAAACAAGTCATATCCCATACTTATCAAAATCTTTGTCATACGGATTCCTGCACAACCCTTTCTCCGTGATCATTCCCGTGATCAGGCTGTGATCTGTCACATCGAATGCAGGGTTGAACACATCAATTCCCTGCGGTGCCATACGCTCTCTGTACCACATCTCGGTCACTTCATCCGGATCCCTCATCTCGATCGGAATCTGTTCGCCGGTCGGTGTCTTCCGGTCAATGGTCGAGCTCGGTGCACAGACATAGAACGGAATGCCATAATGTTTTGCAAGGATCGCCACACCGCTGGTCCCGATCTTGTTCGCGGCGTCTCCGTTCGCGGCCACTCTGTCGCAGCCTACAAAGATTATGTCGATCTTCCCGGACTTCATCAGCAGGGAAGACATATTATCACACTGGACTGTTGTCGTGATACCTGCGGAATTCAGCTCGAAACTGGTGAGCCGCGCCCCCTGCAGAAGCGGGCGGGTTTCGTCACAGTATACATGCATATCCGAGCCGGACCAGCCGTGTTCCAGTGCGATATACATCGGAGCGGTAGCCGTTCCGTATTTGGCAGTTGCCAGCGTTCCCGCGTTGCAGTGTGTCAGGATCCCGACCGGCTTCCCTTCCTTTTTCAGTTCCTTCAGCAGACCGAAGCCGATCTCACCGATATTGCGGCTGATCAGCACATCCTCCTCCCGGATTGCATCCGCTTCTTTATACAGAAGCTCCCGGATCTCATCCAGGCTTCTTCCTTCTCCTGCAGCCGCCCGCGCACAGTCGTCCATACGGTTCAGTGCCCAGAACAGGTTGACCGCCGTCGGTCTCGATGAAGCGAAGTATTCCTTCAGCGCCGTGAATTCTCTGTAGAACGACTCGAAATCCTGTGCCTCAAAACGGGAGGACACCACTGCCATGCCGTATGCCGCGCTGACTCCGATCGCAGGGGCACCTCTGACCCTGAGTTTCTTGATCGCTTCCCAGATTTCTTCCTTCGTTTCCAGGCGGATCCTGCGTATGGTTCCCGGCAGCAATGTCTGGTCTATGATATCCAGCGCCTGTCTGTCCGGGGTCAGTCTCACTGTCAGCACCTGATCAAAAAACTGTTCCACATTCATTGTCGGTCATCCTTTCCGGTTTTTTAACCAGTATTTCCTTCCTGCGACGTGTCATTTGCTTAATCGCGTACTCACGCCGCTGCGCTTCCACGGCAGTCTCATACTCTTCCGAATAGATCAGCCGCACCGGGAGCCGGGATCTCGTGTACTTTGCTCCCTGCCCGCTGTTGTGCGTCTTCACTCTGCGCTCCAGGTCATTCGTCCACCCGGTATACCAGGTCCCGTCTGCACATTCCAGTATATATACGTAGTTTCCCATGCTCCAGTCTGATGCCCGCCTCTTTACCGCAGCAGGATCTTCCCCTTTCTGCTGCTTCCTCAGTATGTATTCCCCTGTCCGGGATCTCTCTGCAGAGAAGCAAATTTGGTCAGTTCCTGTACCCATGACAGTTCGACATTCCCGAGCGGGCCGTTTCGCTGTTTCCGGATCAAGACTTCTGCGATTCCGCGTTTTTCCGTATCCGGATTGTAGTAGTCTTCCCGGTACAGGAACATAACTACGTCCGCATCCTGCTCAATGGCACCGGACTCACGCAGGTCACTGAGCACCGGTCTGTGATCCGGTCTCTGTTCGCAGGCGCGGGAAAGCTGGCTCAGGGCGATGACCGGTACTTCCATCTCTCTGGCGACTGCCTTAAGAGACCTGGATATCTCCGAGATCTCCTGCTGTCTGGAATCGGAATTCCGGCCTGTTCCGGCTGACATCAGCTGCAGATAGTCCACCATGATGCAGTCCAGACCGTGTTCCAGCTTCATTCTGCGGCACTTGCTGCGAAGTTCCGCTACAGAGATGCCCGGTGTATCATCGATCATCAGGTTTGATCTGCCAATAACGTCCGCACTGTGTACCAGACTGTCCCATTCGGAATCTTTCAGACGGCCGGTCCTCAGCTTGGTCGCATCAACATTGGCTTCCTGCGCGAACAGACGATTGACCAGCTGCTCTTTGGACATTTCCAATGAGAAGATCGCCACATGCCTGTGTTCACGAAACGCCATATGGGCCCCGATATTGAGTGCAAACGCCGTTTTTCCCATGGAAGGCCTTGCGGCGATCAGGATCAGGTCTGACGGCTGGAAACCGCTGGTCTTGAAGTCCAGATCGGCAAAACCGGTCGAGAGGCCGGTCACGGTCGAATCGGAATTGCTTGCAATGGATATCTTATCCAGCGCATTCATGACGATTGTCGAGATCGGCGTCATTTCACGTCCGCGATTCGACGAAAGCAGCTGGAACACCTGCTTTTCCATGGCAATTCCAACTTCAGAAGCACTGTCCCGGTCCGCATAGCAAACGGTGGTGAGTTCCTCCATCGTTTTGATCATCCTGCGAAGCTGGGCCTTATCTGCAACGATCTGTGCATAGTGACGCACATTGGTCGACGTCGGTACGGCACTGACAAGTTCCGACAGGGTTGCGGAAGATGCCAGATCTTCCGGAGCCTCCATCTCCCGCAGGCGCGCCTGCAGCGTCACAGTATCGATCGGCTTTCCGGCAGCGTCAAGATCCAGGATGGCACTGTACAGAAGCCTGTACGGCTTATGATAAAAATCCTCCGCTGTCAGTATCGAAGAGGCCACTGCAATCGCTTCGGGATCGATAATCATCGATCCGACAGCCGACTGCTCGGCCTCCAGGCTGTGCGGCAGTTTTCTGTTTATCGTATTGACATTCTCTTCCATAGGTTCCTTATAGTTTTTCCACTTTGACGGCAAGGGCTGCCTTAATCTGCGGATGCAGCTTTACAGTCACTTCCATGCTTCCGATGCTCTTGATCGGAGTATCCAACACGATCTTCCTCCGGTCTATATCAATGCCGAGCTGCTCCCTTGCAGCATCCGCAATCTCCTTACCCGAGATCGAACCGAACAGCCTGTCTCCTTCTCCGGTCTTTGCCCGGACGGTAACGGATGATTTTTCAAGGATCTCCTTCAGCTCTTTTGCCTTCTCCAGGTTCTCCTCTGCAACCTTCTCGTCATTTGCGCGGCGAAGTTTCAGATCGTTCAGGGTTTTTCCGTTTGCCTCTACGGCAAGTTTCTGACGGATCAGCACATTCCTTGCATAGGAATCAGAGGCTTCCACCAGTTCTCCCTTCTTTCCGACCTTCTTCACATCCTGCAGCAGTATAACCTTCATTTTACTGTCCAACCTTCCTTAATAGTATTCCTGTCAGATCTCCTCCGCTTCCGTCATGGCAAGCAGTGTTTCCTTGAGTTTCTCAACCGCTTCCCCGCAGGTGATGTCTGTCAGCTGCGCTCCGGCTATATTCATGTGTCCGCCGCCGCCGAGCCGCTCCATGATCACCTGAACGTTGACCTCATCTATAGCCCGGGCGGAAATGAACACTCTGCCGTCATACTCGGTCACCACAAAGGATGCACGTACTCCCACGATATTCAGCAGTTCGTTTGCAGCCTGCGCTCCTATGACATTGGGGCTTGAGAGTCCCTCGCTCGGCAGGATGGAGATCGCGTAGCTGTCCAGGAAACTCTCTGCATGACGCACCGCTTCTGCGCGCGCCTTGTAGCTTTCCATATCTTCCCGGAGCATCTTGCGGACTCTGACCACGTCAGCGCCGCTCCTGCGCAGATATGCGGCAGCCTCAAAGGTCCTCGCACCGGTCTTGGCGACAAAGTTGTTGGTGTCTATGATGATGCCGGCATACATGCAGTCTGCTTCCAGATTCTTAAGCTTCACATTCTCCTCAAAGTACTGCAGGACTTCGGCCACCATCTCACTTGCCGAAGATGAAGCAGGCTCGATATAGGACAGGGAAGCATTCGGGATCTGTTCCGTGGTCTGACGGTGATGATCCAGGACAACGATCGTATGGGCCTTATCGAGAAGCTCTTCACATTCCACCCGGTTCCTCCGCGCCGTATCGACTACAAACAGTGCGGTTTTATTGTCACACAGTTCCATAGCCTTCTCATGGGAAATGAAGATATCCTCCTCATATTCCCGGCTGTCCCGCAGCAGCTGCAGCCAGCCCTGGATGGAATGGGCGTCGTCTCCGATCACGATCCATGCCGGTATCCCCATGGTCGCTGCAGCCCGGTAGATGCCTATCGCCGCACCGAGCGTATCCATGTCAGTCAGCTTGTGCCCCATGGCGATCACGCTGCTGGCTCCTTCCATGATCTCCCGCATCGCCTGTGCTTTTACCCTGGCCTTGACTCTGGTATGCCGTTCTCCTCCGGCAGATTTTCCGCCGAAGAACTGCATATTTCCGTCGCGGTTGACGACCGCCTGGTCCCCGCCTCGGCCAAGCGCCATTTCGATTGCCGAGTGTGCCAGATCATAATTCCCGTTATAATCCTCACCGCCTGCTCCGATGCCGATGCTGATCGTCATCTCACTCTCGTTGCCGATATGGATCGTCTTGACTTCTTCCAGCACGGAGAAATGATCCTCCGCAGCCTGGGCAAGACTCTTCTGGTTCATAATCACCAGATATTTATCCTTCTCGAGCTTCTTGCTCAGGGCATTGTGCGACAGACAGTACTTATTGATCTCACGGTCAACCAGTACGTTCATCAGAGAAGAATGAACCTCATCGATATCGTCTACGACCTCATCGTAATTGTCCAGGTAGATCAGGGCGACTACGCCTTTCTGTTCCCGGTTCTCCGTGCGGAGATTGATCAGCTCTGTCTCATCGACAAAATAAATGATATAGACCACGCTGCCCTTTTCAGGGTCCAGCGCCTCGATCAGTTCGGAGTCCTCGATCAGGTTGTCCAGAGGCACCCTCTGCAGATGTGCCCTGAGCTGCTTATCCTCGTAAGTAAGGTCGATGTTCTTGTCTTCATCCGAATCGGGAAAGACCCCTTTTGAAAGATACGGAAAGATCGAGGTGATATTTCTCTGAAACCATGCCGGTTTATTGGTCAGCTCACAGAGCTTGTCGTTCATCCACAGCACATTGCCGTCTTTATCGACGATCGCTGCCGCAATCTCCAGCTGCTTAAGCACCTGAGCCTGCACAGTTCCGTACCGGCTCGCAAACCTGACGATTGCCCGCAGAATACGCGGACGATAATAGAAGTATACGAACAGGATCGCAAGAAAATAGAATGCTGTAAATGCCGTAGCAATCAGTCCTGCACGACGATCCACAAAATACATACCCACAGAAAGCGGGATCAGCGTGAACGCCAGGTACAGGCTCCAGTTCCAGTGCATCTTCAGTTTTCCGCTGTATGTCACTCCAGTCCCGGATCTCATAGACACTCCTGAAAACAGAATACTCTGTCAATATCTTCCATTAATATTTAAATACCGCTATACCGTAAGGCGGAAGGTCAAAGGCAAAGGAATACGGCTTGCCGTCGCATTCGCTCTCAACCGCGTTATACGTCACCGGATGCGGCGTCCCGTGCCCGCCGAAACGCTCCTCATCTCCGTCAAGGACCAGGCGGTATCTGCACTGCTTTGTACAGCCGACCCTGTAATCCGGTCTTGCCATAGGAGTGAAGTTGATGACAAACAGGAGGTTGCTCTTCCCGTCCGTGCTGTGGCGCAGGAAGCTGTAGATGCTGCGGTCTGCGTCATCAGCGTTGATCCACTCGAATCCGCCCGGCCCGCAGTCGTTCTCATACATGGCGGGCGTTGCCCGGTACAGGTGCAGCAGCTCCGCCACGAAGTCCTGCGTCTGCCTGTGCTTTGTCTCATCCAGCAGGTACCAGTCGAGTTCGCGGTCCTCCGACCATTCTCTCTCCTGTGCGAATTCCTGTCCCATGAACAGCAGTTTCTTGCCCGGATGGCCGAACATGAACGTGTAACCTGCTTTCAGGTTCGCGAATTTGTCATCGTACAGTCCCGGCATCTTGTTGATCATGGAGCATTTCAGGTGTACGACCTCATCATGCGACAGCACCAGACAGTATTTCTCCGAGTATGCGTAGGTCATCGCAAATGTCATCTTGTTGTGATTGAACTTCCTGAAATACGGATCAAGCTTCATATACTCAAGGAAATCATGCATCCAGCCCATATTCCATTTCATGGAGAATCCCAGACCGTCATTCTCCGGTCTGTCGGTAACCTTCGGCCACGCGGTGGATTCTTCCGCAATCATCATGATACCCGGATGTTTGCCCCTGACAACGGAATTCAGATGCTTGAAGAACTCGATCGCCTCCAGGTTCTTGTTTCCGCCGTACTTGTTCGGGATCCACTCTCCGTCACGGCGGCCGTAGTCCAGATACAGGATCGATGCAACGGCGTCCACGCGAAGTCCGTCAATATGGAACTGTTCGATCCAGAACAGCGCATTGCCGATCAGGAAATTCTTGACTTCGCTCTTTCCGAAATCAAAGACCTTGGTCCCCCAGTCCGGATGCTCGCCTTTCCGCGGATCTGCATATTCATAGCAGGCTCCTCCGTCAAAGTCCGCAAGTCCGTGCGCGTCTTTCGGAAAATGTGCAGGTACCCAGTCCAGGATTACGCCGATGTTGTGACGGTGCAGGTAATTCACCATATACGCGAAGTCTTCCGGAGTTCCGTAGCGGCTCGTCGGAGCATAATAGCCGGTTACCTGGTATCCCCATGAGCCGTCAAACGGGTGCTCGGCGATTCCCATCAGTTCAATATGCGTATAGCCCATTTTCTTCAGATAGTCCGTTATGGAATGGGCGAAATAACGGTAATTGTAGAAGCCGTCTTCATTATCTCCGTGCGGATGCCGCATCCAGCTTCCGATATGGCACTCATAGATGGAGATCGCGGAAGTGTCCTGTACAAAGGAGCTCCGCTTCTTCATCCAGGTTCCGTCCGACCATTTGATCGTAGAGATGTCTGCGATTACGGAAGCGGTTCCCGGCCTCTTCTCGGAGGAGTTTGCATACGGATCCGCCTTGTAGAGCCTTCTTCCGTCCTGTGTGAAGATCAGGTACTTATACATCTGGCCGATCACGGCTTCCTCAACGAAGCATTCCCAGATCCCGGACGGATCCAGCCGCTCAAGGGCGATGCTGTCTTCGTTCCATCCGTTGAACTCACCGATCAGGTGTACCGCTGCTGCATGAGGAGCCCATACGGCAAAATGAATGCCTTTCCTTCCATCTTTCATGGACGGATGAGCGCCAAGCTTGCGGAAGATCTCGTAATGTACGCCCTTGTCATACAGATACTGATCCAGGTCATGGACAAACTCGTATCCTTCGCCGATCGCGGGGACTTCCGGCGACTCTGTCTTCACTTCTGCTGCTTTTGTCCCTGCAGCTTTCTTCTCCGCTGTCTTTTTTACGGCCGCTTTCCCTGTTGAAGTCTTCTTTGCCGTTTCACTCATGGCTCTCCTCCATCCTGTGCGCAGTGCACATGTTCCATCCGTTACTGTAGTTCCGTTTTCATCCGATCCGGTACAGGCCGCAGCCGCATGCGTCAAGTTCTGTGTGCAGCTGCCCCGATTCCGGAAGAATCTTCTTTCCTGTCAGCAGGTCTGTGATCTCCTGTGTTTCAAACGGAAGCCGTATCCAGACTTCCGAGGCATTTTCATCATTGTTGACCGCTGTTATGACGGCCGATCCATCCAGGATCCTCGCAAACGCATACTGCCTGTTTGTCAAGAGAAGCTCCCGGTATCTGCCGAGACCGATCTCCCTGTACTCTGTCCGGATCTGACCAAGTTTCTCCAGGTATTCCTCCAGTCCCGGAACAGGCGGATCTGCCATGATCTGTTCCAGATCGACATAAGGCCTGAGTGACTCGTCGCCGTTTCTCTTCTCCCCGCGGATCCCCCATTCCGATCCGTAGTAGACGGACGGATCACCGGGAAGTGTATACAGCAGCGTATACAGCGGCTTCAGATGCCGCACGTCGCGGAGCTGACTGACGATCCGGGATACATCATGATTGTCCGCAAAGGAATACAGTACCCTTCCCCGGTAGATCCCGCCGTTTTCATCAAACTGACGCCGGATCGTATGCGCGATCTCAAAATAGTTGTGGTCATTGTGCCCCGACCACAGCCCCTTATGGAGCTCATAATTGGTGACCGAGTGGAGCATCGAGTCATTTGCCCAGCGGGCATAATCCCCGTGAATGACTTCTCCCATCAGCCAGAAATCCTCTTTCTCCTGCGAAGTGACCCATCTGAGCTCTTTCTGGAAATCAAAGTCCAGAACGTCGGCGCAGTCAAGCCGGATCCCGTCTATATCAAATTCACGGATCCAGAAACGGACGGTATCAAACAGATAGTCCTTAACTTCCCGGTTCCAGAAGTTCAGATTGACCAGGTCCGCGGCCCCGTGCCAGCTCTCATAGGAGAACCCGTCATTATAAGCACTGTTCCAGCCGAAGTTGATCCCCCTGTACCAGTCCCTGTACCTGGAATTCTCCCGGTTTTGCCGGATATCCTGAAATGCGAAAAAGCCGCGGCCGGTATGATTGAACACACCGTCGACCACCACCCGGATACCTGCATCATGGCAGGATGAGACAAATTGTCTGAAGTCTTCATTGTCCCCGAGCCTGCGGTCCACCGTGCGGTAATCCGTCGTATCGTAGCCGTGCGCCGCCGACTCAAACAGCGGTCCTATGTAAACCGCTCCTGTACTGAGCGCCTTCAGGTGCGGGATCCAGTCCTTAAGTTTTCTCAGCCGGTGACGCACCGGCCCTCCCTCATTTACCCTCTCTGCCCCAAGCAGGCCGATCGGATAGATATGATAAAAAATCGTGTTGTCAAACCATGCTGTCATGCATGTTCCCCTATCATCTTTTAGATCATTTTATTATACCTTTAAACAAGCGTTTCGACAAGACACAGGGAAGCGCCATATCAGGGCGCCATAACAGGATTACAGCAAGGTCGGTGCACACCTCTCAGGCTCATTCGACGGCCTGAATAAAGTATGCACCGACCTTTTCCCTTTTTGTCCGGATTATGATCTGTTGTTCTGCGCACCTCCCCTGACTTACGTCACAGGATTCTGCGCGGTGAAGTTTTGAGCATTATCCCGGTCCGTCACCGCTCTTCACGGAAGTACGGAAGTCCCAGATGAGCCGGCGGCTGGTTCTCCCTCTTCTTACGCATGCTGATGATGATCAGCACGAGGATCGTGACGACAAACGGAGCCATCTTGTAGATCTCTTTGATGGCCATGTTCGTCCCGGTCGGGATGTAGAGATACAGGATATACAGTCCGCCGAACAGAAGCGAAGCCAGGATGCTGACGTTCGGTCTCCAGATCGTGAAGATGACCAGTGCGATCGCCAGCCAGCCTCTGTCGCCGAATGCATCGTTGGACCAGACGCCGGATGCATAGTCCATGACGTAGTACAGACCGCCGAGTCCCGCGATCATGGAGCCGATGATGGTCGCCCAGTATTTGTAGCGGCCGACGTTGATTCCTGCCGCGTCCGCGGTTGCCGGGTTTTCTCCGACTGCCCGAAGCTGCAGGCCTGTCCGTGTACGGTTCAGGACGTACGATGCTGCCAGAGCGATAACGACTGCAACGTAGACCAGGAACCCGTAATTCAGGACCAGTTTCCCGAATACGCCAGCCTTTGATGCAAACGGCAGCTTGGCTGCGTAGAACTTATGCGTGATCGACAGCGCGATCGAAGGAACGTCCGAACCGGTCAGCTTGATCAAAGATCCGCCGAAGAAGTTTCCGAAGCCGACGCCGAAAGTCGTCATGGCAAGACCGGTAACGTTCTGGTTCGCACGAAGCGTAACCGTAAGGAAACAGTACAGCAGACCCATCAGCGCGGAACCGATCAGGCAGCACAGAAGCGGAATCCCGATCGCGAGAAACGCGTTCGCGTTCTCGTAAGAGCCGACCTTCTGCTCATAGAAGAAGGCTCCGATTACGCCCGAGATCGCACCGACATACATAATACCCGGAATACCCAGGTTCAGGTTGCCGCTCTTCTCTGTGAGCGTCTCGCCCGTAGAACCCAGCAGAAGCGGAGTTGCCTGTGCAACCGCACGTGGAATGAAGGATACAATATCAAACATAGCTCACTTCGCCTCCTTCCTGAACACGATCCTGTACTGAATGAAGAACTCACAGCCGA
>CADCOU010000328.1 GCA_902803155.1 uncultured Lachnospiraceae bacterium
ACTCTTGCCGGCACCGTTCTCTCCGAGCAGCGCAACGACCTCGCCCTTATGCAGCGCGATGGAGACGTCATGATTCGCAAGCACTTTTGCGAAGCGCTTGCTGACGTGATCGATCTCAACGACCGGCTGCTGCATGTTCTGTTTCTGTTCCATAGAGATTCCTCAGTTATGCCGTATCCCTTTTTTCCAAAAAGCAAAGACAGGCAGAGCATGTACGCTCCGCCTGCCTGTCCGGATGCGGCGACCATCATTCCGCCGCATCCGTTTTTCTTAATCGCTGTTTTTACTTCAGACAGCAGGCTGCAGATAACTGTTACTCTGCTGCTTCGAAGTACTGCTCGAAGTCTACCTCGCCGTTGTTGATCTGCTCGATTGCCTCATCAACAGCAGCAACGCACTCTTCACTCATCTGATCGGTCGGGATCACTTCGAAGACGCCTTCCTTGACACCGATGTCGGTCTTGCCGGTCCAGCTGCCGTTCAGGATGTTCTCAACGATTGTCGGATATACAGCTGCCCAGTTCATGGAAACGGAACCGACAACACAGTCAGACTCACCGTTCTTGTCAGCAGAGAAGCCTACGAACTTAACGCCCTTCTCCTCCGCTGCCTGGATAGCGCCGGAAGTACCCTCGTTGGAATAGCAGAATACGGTATCCGCGCCATTGTCGATCATGGAAGAAAGCAGATCCTTGGTAGCGGAAACATCCGTCCAGCTGTCAACGAACGCGCGGGTTGCCGCTGCGCCTTCGATGCCGCGGTCGGTCGCGATCTGGGTTGCCATTGCTTCATAGGTATCCATCAGCTTGACCATCGGATCATTGGACTGTCCGCCGGTCACTGCGAACTGGCCGTTCTCGGTGGTGTAGCCTGCGATGATGCCTGCCAGATAGGATCCCTCATACTCCTTCGGGAATACCGGTATCTGGTTCGGGAAATCAGAGATCTGACCGTTGATCGCGCAGAAGATGGTATCCGGATAATTCTCCGCAACTACCGTAGCGGACTCATCCCACTGGGAACCTGCTGCCATGATCAGATCATAGCCTTTCTCAGCATACTCGGTGAAGGTGGACTCATACTCTTCCGCCGGAACACTCTCGACAACATCGATCGTGACGCCGAGCTCTTCTTCCGCCGCCTTCGCGCCGGCATTGTTCGTTGCGTTCCAGCCCTGGTCATCGATGGATCCCGGGAGAAGAAGTGCGATCTTCTTATCTGCAAGATCTTCGCCTGCGAATGCACTGATGGTCATTCCTGCCGCAAGAATTGCCGTCATAGCAACTGCTAATACTTTCTTCATGTTTCTGCCTCCTTTTTTCCTTGACTCCCGCCCGGATAAATGGGCTTTGCTGAAATAGAAACAGCGAAGCTGATGAAATCTCACCGGAAATCTCATCGTATAGTTCCGCTGTTCATTACATATAAAATTATACAGCCTGAAAGTATGCTGTCAATAAAAATTGTTTGGTTTTTACAATCCGTTTCCTAAAAGATCCACGAAATTCGGCAGATTAAACACCCATTCGACAGACACCGCGCCTGCGCCGGGCAGCCAGCCCTGCAAGAAAACCATAGGAAGCCGACCGAAGCTTCGCAAGGAGTTTGGCGGCGCGAAGCGACCACGCTTCTATAGGAGCGGGAGCGCCGTCCAGATGCGACGCAGCGAAGTTAGGGTAGGCGACGTGTTTTCGGCAGGGCTGGCCGCCCGGCGCAGGCGCAGTAAGTTTAAGTTAACAAATTCAGTTTTTCAGGATCGCCTCCATCATCCAGCCGTAAACTTCGGCGACTGCATACAGCTGCTCCACCGATACATGCTCGTCGATCGTGTGGGCGATGTTCTCCGAGGAGGGGCCCATTCCGAGTGTGGGGATGCCCGCTTCGCCGCAGTAATGGCTTCCGTTGGTGCAGAAGCTGTATTTCGTAACCTCCGGCTCATATCCGTGCGAGCGGAAGCCTTCCAGAACGCTCTTTACCGCCGGATGATCCCGGTCGAGCAGCCATGCCGGGAAAAAGCGCTCCGCGCTGATCTTCTCACCGGTATAGCAGGTCTCCTCACCGGAAGCGTACGAAACCCTGCCGCGGAAGGACGGATCTTCTTCCTGCAGTTCATCCAGTATTTTCTGAATGGGTTCCAGCACATTTTCTTTCGTCTCTCCCACCAGGAGCCGCCTGTCATACGTTGCGGCGCAGTACTCCGGTACGACGGACTTGCCCGGATACGGGAGCGATTTGATGTCTGTCAGTTCCAGTATCCCATCACCCAGGAACGGATGCTGCGACGGCGGGAGTGCATGGATGCGGTCCACGGCTCTGCACATCGCATAAACTGCATTGACCCCTTTTGACGGATTGGAGGAGTGCGCCGGGACGCCGTATGTCTCCAGAAGTATCTCAGCTCTGCCCCTCTGCCCGATCTTCAGGTTCAGGTCGGACGCCTCCCCGATGACGACCAGGTCAGGATTAACCGCTCTGCTGACCGCCCTGGAGGCGACGCCTTCAAAGCATTCTTCGTGGACGATACCGGCCACGGATACCTGTCCGGCAAAGTCTCTCCCGGTATCCTCCGCAAAGAACGCGGCAGCCGCCATCATGCATGCAAGCGAACATTTCATATCCGAAGTCCCGCGTCCGTAGAGTATGCCGTCTTCGATCTCCGCACCGAACGGATCGTGTTTCCAGGAAGAGCGCTCCTGCACCGGTACCGTATCCATGTGCCCGTCAAACAGGATCGTCTTTCACGGGCGGTTTCCGCGGATCGTTGCGATCAGGTTTCCGTATTCGTCCGTATGCACGTCGTCAAACCCCTGCGCATGGCAGAATTCCTTCAGTTTTTCCGCCACGGCCTCTTCCTCGCCCGAATAGGAGCGGATCCGGACCAGATCCCTGCACAGATCGATCACCTGCTGTTTTCTTTCTTCGCTCAACCCAATCGTCATGTCAGTTTTCCTCCCTGAAACATTCCATTCTGTCACTGAGATACGTTTGCTGCCTGCCGCTCTTACAGCACAGTCCCGGTTCCCGTATTGATCCACCGGTCTTTTACCACGCAGGGCTTGCCCCCCGTGAACACATAGTCGAATCCGGTGCAGAGACGGTCCGGGTTCGCAAAGTCTGCAAGCGACTGAAGGTTTTCCAGATGGAATACGCAGATATCCGCGGTCTTTCCCTCCTTCAGGATCCCTCTGTCCAGCCGGTAGACCGAAGCCGGAACAGAAGTCATCTTCCTGACCGCCTCTTCGATGGTGAATACCTGCCTCTCCCGGACATAGCGGATCAGAAATCTCGGAAATGAATCGTACACCCTGGGATGGCGATGCCCCCCTTCGGTATAGATGGCATCCGAGATCAGGCTGCAGGTCTCATCTTTCAGAAAGTCGATCAGATCTTCCTCACATCCGTACGTGTCCAGCATGCCGCATTCACAGCGCTCTTTCAGGAGGATGTCGTACAGTGTATCATAGGGATCCTGTCCCTTCTCCGCCGCGATACCGGCGATCGTCCTGCCTTCGAAGGCATGGAATTCTCCGGACCTGAGCCCGGTCGCCATGATATTCTCAAATCCTGCCAGCTCGACGATATTGTCATATTCGGAAGACGGCTGTTTGAGAGCCTGCGTGATCTCTCTGCGGACCGCCGGGTCGCTCAGATACCCGAGCAGCGTCTGCGTCCCTTTGCTCTGAAAGTGCGGCGGGATCAGATGCACCAGCTGCGTCGAGCCGGTGACATACGGGTAGGTGTCCATGGTGACATCCATTCCGCGCGAGCGGGCCTCTCTCACCATACTCAGCTCCCGCGCGCAGACGACTCTCCAGTTGCGCTTCCCGATGCATTTCATATGGCTCAGATGGAGCGGTACGTCCAGCGCTTCCGCAACCCGGATCATCTCTGCTACCGACTCTGCCGCACCGTCACATTCGGTACGTATATGAACCGCGACCGGGATCCTGCTGCCGCGCACCGGTTCCAGCACACGCACCAGTCCTGTCACATCATACGCGTATTCCGGCGCATAGCCGATGCCCAGGCTGACTCCCAGTGCCCCTTCTTCAAGAGAAGTTCTGATCCTTCTCCGGATCTCTTCTTCCTCTTCCTTCGTCAGAGCTCCTCCGCCATAACCGGCGACGCTCGCCCGTACCGTCCCTCCGCCGACAAGCATTCCCGTGTTGACGCTGCGTCTTACCCGACGCAGGCAGGCAAGGTACTGCTTCATGGAGGATGCGGGATCCACAGCCGGTTCCGGGTTCCCCTCAGCGCTGCAGCCCTCTGTTCCTGCAGCGCCTCCTGCTCCGGTCCTGCCGTATGAAATATCCGGCTTTGCCCCGGCAACGCTTCTCAGGAAATGTTCTGTCTCCCTCTCATGGATCCCGCCCTGCGGAGCCACGGACAGTCCGCAGTTTCCGTTGACCACGGTTGTGATCCCCTGCCGGTTCAGCAGTTCGTCATCCCCGTTTGTCAGCGCCTGCCAGTCGCCGTGCCTGTGGATGTCAATGAATCCCGGAGTGATATAACCGCCC
>CADCOU010000329.1 GCA_902803155.1 uncultured Lachnospiraceae bacterium
GGAACGAAGATCAATATCGTGGATACTCCCGGCCATGCCGACTTCGGAGGAGAAGTCGAACGTGTCCTGAAAATGGTCAACGGCGGCATCCTCGTAGTGGACGCATTTGAGGGACCGATGCCGCAGACCCGCTTTGTCACGCAGAAGGCGCTGGCGCTGGACCTTCCGTTCATCGTATGCGTCAATAAGATCGACCGTCCCGGCGCGCGTCCCGACGAAGTCGTGGACGAGACGCTGGAACTGCTGATGGATCTGGATGCTTCCGACAAACAGCTGGACTGCCCGTTTGTCTTCGCGTCCGCCAAGGAAGGGTATGCCGTCCGTGAGATCGGAGACGAGTCTCAGGACATGTCTCCTCTCTTCGAGACGATCCTGGAAGCTGTCCCGGCACCGGAGGGAGATCCGGAAGGTCCGCTCCAGATGCTGATCTCCACGATCGATTACAATGAATATGTCGGACGAATCGGCATCGGCAAGATCGACCGCGGCAGCATCCGTGTCAATCAGGACGCTCTGCTCGTCAATCATCATGACGATTCCAAAAAGGAAAAGGTCCGCATTACAAAACTCTATGAGTTTGACGGGCTGAAAAAGGTTCCCGTCCAGTCGGCGTCCATCGGATCCATCATTGCCCTGTCCGGTATCGAAGACCTCCATATCGGGGATACCGTATGTGCATCGGACATCCCGGATCCCATTCCGTTCCAGAAGATCGAGGAGCCGACGATCTCCATGAACTTCTGCGTCAATGACAGCCCGCTTGCCGGCCAGGAAGGAAAGTACGTCACATCCCGCCATATCCGCGACAGGCTGTACCGGGAACTGAATACCGACGTTTCCCTGCGCGTGGAAGACACGCAGGATACAGACACCTTTAAGGTTTCCGGAAGAGGCGAACTGCATCTGTCCGTCCTGATCGAGACGATGCGCCGTGAGGGATATGAGTTCGCGGTATCAAAGGCGGAAGTCATCTTCCGTACGGACGAACGCGGCAAGAAACTGGAGCCCATGGAGATTGCCTACGTGGACGTCCCCGACGAATTCTCGGGCACCGTGATCCAGAAGCTGTCGCTGAGAAAAGGCGAACTGCAGGGAATGGGAAAGACGTCGGACGGCCGTACCAGGCTGGAGTTCGAGATCCCGTCCAGAGGACTGATCGGTTTCCGCAATGATTTCATGACGGACACCAAGGGAACCGGCATCATCAACACGATCTTTGACGGCTATGCCCCCTATAAGGGCGATCTCGCATACCGCCAGCAGGGCAGCCTCATCTCGTTTGAGACCGGAGTCGCTGTCGCGTATGGTCTGTTCAATGCGCAGGACCGCGGATCCCTCTTCGTGGAGCCGGGCGATAAGGTTTATTCCGGTATGGTCATCGGACAGAGCGGCAAGAGTGAAGATATCGAGCTGAACGTCTGCAAGACCAAACATCTGACCAACACGAGATCTTCCGGGGCAGACGAAGCGCTGAAGCTTGTCCCCGCAAGGAAACTGTCTCTCGAGCAGGCGATCGAATATATCGACGCCGACGAACTCCTGGAGATCACGCCGCAGTCCTTCCGGATCCGTAAGAAGATCCTGGATCCGCTTCTCCGCAAGAGGTCCCAGATCTCCAAGGCACAGAGGGAGAAAGACAAGGCCTGAAAAAACCGGCTCTCCTCTCTGCCTCAGCCGGTACTGCCCATCTCCGGCATCCCGTCGAAGAATATAGAATAAAATAATACATCCCCTGCCGGTTTCCGAAACTGCGGGGGATGTCTGTTATATGCTTTGTATTACATGGATCCGCATTTACACGGGTTCCTTTTGAGCCGGAAAGAATGGTTTCGTCAGGTATACCTGGGTTCCATCCGTCTGAGCGCGCAGCTGTTCATAAACGGCCTGTGCTTTTTCTTCTGAATCAAAGATCCCGAAAACGGACGGGCCGCTTCCGCTCATCATGGCAGTCAGCGCGCCGCCTTCTTTCATCCTGTCCTTCAGCAGAGTGATCTTCGGGTACGCGGTTTCCGTTACCGTCTCCAGCACATTTCCGCAGCAGGCGCACAGTCCCTTCAGGTCACCGGCCCGGATCGCCTCTGCCTGCGCGTCTATCGCCGGATGCTCTGTAAGATCGTCCAGCTGCAGGTGCGTGTAGACATATTTCGTTGAA
>CADCOU010000330.1 GCA_902803155.1 uncultured Lachnospiraceae bacterium
ATCCCGGATCTGATCCGCCATTTTCTTGAGCGGGAAGAAAACAGAGACGTGCGCATCGAGTGCGACATCGCCGGCACCGGAAAGATCCTGGACGCGCTGCTGAAAGACGAGATCAATTTCGGTTTCTGCTCCGATCCGGAACGTCACAATGATCAGTTCCTCATGTATCCGCTGATCCGGCAGCCGATCGTCCTGGTCGCATCCAGAGATGATCCGCTCTGCTCTCTTCAGGAAGTGGCTCCGGGTGATCTCACCGGACGACCGTGCATCTCATATGCCTCCGGTTCGGCACTTCAGTCACAGCTGGACAGCTTTTTTGAAAAATGGGACATCCGGCCGGATATCCGCTACCGCTCTTCTGCCGTTCAGATCAAAAATCACGTTGCGCGGGGACTGGGCTGGGCTTTCGTCGTCAACTCGGACGACCTTCCCACAAAGGATATACAGGTTCTGAACATGCCGGAGTTGACACTGGAGCGCACGACATTTCTCGCTATGCGACGGGACCGCATACAGGGCGAAGCGGCACTGCGCTTCAAACAATTTGTCCTGGAAACAGCAGAACCTGCCGCACCATGACGGTGCTGCAGGTTCTGCTCCGGTTTGAACAGTAAACTTCTTTATTTCCAGCCTGGCTTACGCGATTCCGGTCACTTTATAATCCTGATCCTCGACTGCTTTCTTCAGGACTTCATCCGCAACCTCAGCGTCCAGGGTGACGATCGCGGTTCCCTTTTCATGGGATACTTCCGCACTGCTGACATGCTCCAGCGCCTCAAGAGTCTTCTTTACACGCGCTTCACAGTGTACACACATCATACCTTCAATGTTCATCGTCTTTGTCACAGCTGTTTCCTCCTTCTTTTCTGTGCTGTTTCCGGGGACATCAGACCGCTCCCCGCTGCTTTCTTCCGTTTTATCAGATAAGGCTTCTGCAGAAAAGTCCGTCTGCTGCCTGATCTTCCTGTCATGTTTCGTGCTTCTGATGTCAAAAAGGTTCAGCCGCAGGGCATTCGTGACAACGCAGAAGCTCGAAAGACTCATGGCCGCCGCTCCGATCATCGGATTCAGTTTCAGTCCGAACGCTGAGTAGTACGCACCTGCTGCGACCGGAATCAGGATCGCATTGTAGAAGAACGCCCAGAACAGGTTCTCATGGATATTCTTCAGCGTCTGCCGGCTGAGGCGTATCGCCGCTGATACATCGCTGAGCGAGCTGTTCATCAGGACGACGTCCGCCGAGTCGATCGCGACATCCGTACCTGCGCCGATCGCGATCCCCGTATCGGCCCGGGTCAGCGCCGGAGCATCATTGATGCCGTCTCCGACCATCGCGACCTTGCCCTTTTCCTGAAGTGTCCGGATCACAGATTCCTTGCCGTCCGGCAGGACGCCTGCCACGACTTCATCCACTCCTGCCTCTGCTCCGACTGCCTTCGCGGTGCGTTCATTGTCCCCGGTCAGCATGACCACGCGGATGCCCATTCCCTTCAGCTCTTCGATCGCGCTGCGGCTGTCTTCCTTCATGGTATCCGCCACCGCTATGATGCCCAGCAGATGGTCATCTTCCGCAAACAGGAGCGGAGTCTTCCCGGCCTGCGCCAAGTCTTCAGCTGTCCTCCTCATATCATCCGGTATCGATATGATAGAGCTGATGTATTTCAGGCTGCCTCCGGTCAGGACAACACCCTTACTCCAGGCAGACCCGTTCCACTCAAGTCTTCCACTGAGGCCGTTACCCGGTTTTGCTTCAAAGTTCGACACATCCGGCAGCTTCAGCTGTCTGCTTTCGGTCTCTTCGATAACAGCCTTCGCGAGCGGATGCTCGCTCTTCTTTTCAAGCGCACCCGCCAGGACAAGGAACTGCTCCTCCGATACGCCATCTGCCGGTACGATATTCGTGACTTTCGGCTCTCCGCTGGTGATGGTCCCGGTCTTGTCCAGCGCAATGATCTGCGTACGTCCCGCGTTTTCCAGAGAAGACGCGGTCTTGAACAGGATCCCATTCCTTGCTCCCTTTCCGTTTCCTACCATGATCGCGACAGGCGTTGCCAACCCCAGTGCGCACGGGCAGCTGATGACCAGTACGGAGATCGCCCTTGCAAGGGCGAACGAAGCGCTCTGTCCGACCAGCATCCATATGACGAAAGTCACTGCGGCTATGCAGAGAACCGCCGGAACGAAGATCCCGCTGACCCTGTCCGCGATCTTCGCGATGGGAGCCTTGGTCGCGGCTGCGTCCGATACCATCCGGATGATCTGACTGAGCGTGGTATCCGTACCGACCCTGGTCGCTCTGCAGCGCAAAAAACCGGACTGATTGATCGTCGCTGCGCTTACCTTCATGCCGGGCTCTTTGTCTACCGGGATACTCTCTCCGGTCAGCGCGGATTCATTTACGGCCGAGATCCCTTCTTCCACGATCCCATCCACCGGGATACTTTCACCGGGTCTGACCACGAAGATATCTCCGACCTCGACATTGTCGATCGGAACTTCCGTCTCTGTTCCATCACGAAGAACGACTGCCGTCTTAGGGGCCAGTTTCATGAGGCTCTTCAGGGCATCCGTCGTGCGGCCCTTGCTCATCGCCTCAAGCATCTTTCCTACCGTGATGAGCGCCAGGATCATTGCGGCGGATTCAAAATAAAGCTGCCCGTGCATATACTCATGTACGGCTCCCATATCTCCGTCCGCAGCCGCCCTCGTCATGGCGAACAGAACAGCCATGCTCCAGACATAGGATACTCCGCTTCCCATGGCGACCAGGGTATCCATGTTCGGCGCTCCGTGAAGGAGTCCGCGGAACCCGCTGACAAAAAACTTTCTGTTAATGATCATGACTATGAGAGCCAGGACCGCTTCCAGCAGAGCGATCCCGAGCGGATTGCCCTCAAATAAAGCCGGAACCGGCCAGTTCCACATGCCATGGCCCATGGAGAAATACATCAGTACCAGAAGAAACGCAACAGACGAGACCAGCCTCCGTTTAAGCCTGGGAGTCTCTGTGTCCCTGAGCGCTTCTTCCTCCCGGGCAAGCTTTTCACTTGCAGACAGACCGGAATCCTGTCCTTCAGAAGCCGCACCGGTTTCCGAACCTCTCTTCAAGGCTCCGTATCCCGCATCTTCGACAGCCCTGATGATCGCAGCTTCGTCTGCAGTTCCTTCAACCCCCATGGAATTCGTGAGCAGGCTGACCGCACAGCCGGTAACGCCCGGTACTTTCGATACAGCCTTTTCAACCCGCGCCTGGCACGCAGCGCAGCTCATTCCGGTTACTGTATATTGTTCCATCTGAATCAATCCTTACCTTGTTATTCGAGTCTCTGAATCCGGTTTCCGCATATTCAGGAACGCCATCGACGTTCCTGTCGCGCCCGAGATGCTATTTCATCAATTTCTGAAGCAGCTTCACCAATTCGTCTACGGTCTCCTCATCGCCCTTGCGGATATCATCCGCCACGCAGGACCTGATATGCGAAGCCAGCAGTTCCCGGTTGAATCCGTTCATGGCTGCCGTGACTGCCGCCGACTGTGTCAGGATGTCCGGACAGTACGCTCCTTTTTCAACCATTCCCCGGATCCCTCTGATCTGGCCTTCGATCCTGCTTAAGCGGTTGACCAGGCAGCGCACCTCCTCTTCCGTCCGTTCCTTGTGGCGGCTGCAGCAGCATTCCTCCTGTTCCTGCCCCGGTCCTCTGTCAGTCCCGGCTTCATTCGTTATCTTCTGCATTACATTCATCCCCTGTCTGTGATCCTGTATCTTCCTTCCATCTTATATACCCCCGATGGGTATATCGTCTCTGCTGTTTTTATATACCCCTATGGGGTATCTGTCAAGACCTGTTTTCACTTAACCCGTATTCGGCGTACATTGACACAGGCAGACAATTCATTTAGAATCTAACTAATTGGATGCAATGTAATTGCGTGTTTAGTCCGGTTTGGAATCGCATTCTGATAATGCGGATCTGATATGCACGGACCTAAGGGAAAAGCACAGATCTGAAAAGGAATACACTATGAACAAGGATTACGATATGCTGAAGCTGGAGAATCAGCTCTGTTTTCCGCTCTACGCGTGCTCGCGTGAGATCGTCAAAAAATACAAGCCCTATCTGGACGAACTGGATCTCACTTACACACAGTACATCACCATGATGGTTCTGTGGGAAAAGAAGCAGATCAACGTCAAGGAACTCGGCGAATGCCTGTTCCTCGATTCCGGCACCCTGACCCCGCTTCTGAAGAAGCTGGAGCAGAAAGGCTGGGTTACCAGACAGCGTGCGAAAGAGGACGAGCGCGTCCTGATCGTGACGCTGACCCCGGAAGGAGAAGAACTGCGCGGGAAGGCAGTCTCGATTCCGAAGAAGATGGCCTGCTGCGTGAAACTGTCTCCGGAAGAAGTCAAAACCCTCTACACGCTTCTTTATAAGCTTCTTGAGGATGATTGCAGCTGAGGTATTGCAATCCTGTCGCCTCCATGGTATGATGTGGTCGGAAGAACATTTGTTTATACATGTTCTTATCTTTTTCTCCAGGAGGTGCTGTCATGATGAAACATATAAAATTATGGGCAGGCATTCTTGGTCTGGTGATCGGAGCTTACATCATGCTTGTCTCCTGCTATGAGACAGCATGGAATCTGCTTACTACCAGCGGACATTTCAATGGGATCGCAGGGATCGTCATCGCGGTTCTTCTTCTCGCCGGAAGTTTAGTTCGGATCGGTATGAGAAGTTCTTCCGATGATTCCGGATCCATCATATCCCTGGTTCTGTTTGCGATCGCGGCAGCCATCGCATTTGCCATCAGTCCGATCTACCATTACATGAAGGGTTGGGCGATCGTATGCCTGGTGATGGGTATACTTTCTGTTCTGATGATCATGTGGAAGAATTCCAGACAGGAGGGTTGACCTCCCGAAGGATTTTTGGTCAGGGCGGCTGCGTAGAAGCAGCCGCCCTTCGTTTTGCAGATAAATGTGACGACAGACACATCAAAAGGAGAAATAATGGCTGAATACAGGACGCTCACTCATACATTCGGTCCTCTGTTCGATGAAGAGAGCCGCATCCTGATCCTGGGGTCTTTTCCATCCGTGAAAAGCCGTGAAGCAAACTTCTTTTACGGACATCCTCAGAACCGCTTCTGGAAGGTGATCGCAGCCATTACGGATAATCCGGTCCCGTGCACGATCGATGAGAAGAAGGCCCTGCTCCACGGATCGCACATTGCACTCTGGGATACGATCTGGCAGTGCGACATCATCGGTTCCAGCGACAGTTCCATCCGGAATGTTACGCCAACCGATCTGACGGTTATACTGAACTACGCTCCGATCCGCCAGATTTTCTGCAACGGAGCCGCCAGCGCGGACCTGTTTCATAAGTACCAGGAGCAGACACTCGGCCGGTCAGCGATCCGGCTCCCGAGTACGAGTCCTGCAAACGCCGCTTATTCTGTCGAGAAGCTGGTTCAGCAGTGGCAGATCGTAAAACAGGCACTGTCCGGCTGATCACATGCGGACAATGCCTGTTTAATGCTTTTTATTTTATCGATTTCTGAGATAACTGCCCTATATTGTTCATCCGGGCAGATTTTTTAGTTTCCGGGATATTTCGCAGCAAATTCTTTCAGATACTGATACATCTCCGGATATCCTTTCCCGGTTTCCTTAGCCAGTCTCATTACCGAATCTGCCTCCGGGTACATCACCTGTTCCCCCTGCAGATCGCAGCACTTCACATCTGCCATTCCATAAGGAGTCTCGAGAGAAATGATCTTCCTCGGGAGCTTTGTCCTGTCTGCAGAAAATGTCCTGATCCCGATCGTCGTCGTATTGCGGAAGATGATCTCCTCCATCCCGGCACGGTCAGACTCCGCGCAAAGTACACAGATCATGTATGCCGGCCTGTGCTTCTTCATGTAGATCGGTATGAACCAGGCATCCAGAGCGCCGGACTCCATCAGCGTTTCCAGCGTATATCCGAGAGCTTCGCCGGTAGTGTCGTCGATGTTGGCCTGCAGCATCAGGATCCGGTCC